>JANXBI010000004.1 GCA_025060675.1 Candidatus Caldatribacterium sp. | reverse complement strand
TTCTTCAGCGCGGTGAAAAACAAAGGGTCTTGGAGTACGGCGACGTAATTTCGGAGGCCGACAAAATGTGGTTCCGCGGTGTAAAGGGTATGTTCCTCGAAACTCAAAAGGATTTGGTAAAGCATTGGGTAAAGGTAGGTAAGGGTGAGGAAAACCCCAAGAGGCATGAGAAGCAACCAGTATGAACGTCTTTGAAGCATCATCTCCGTACTCCTCCATACCCTCCTGGGAAGACCCAGGAGGGTATGATTTCACTTTCCAAGTTCGGCAAGAATTTTCTCCATTTCTCTTGCGCCACTTTCCAGGGTTTGCTGGATGTCTGCACCACCCTCGATAATGTCCCAGAAAACGCGTCTGAAGGTATCAGCGATAAGTGGATTGAAAACCGTAGCAACGTCGCCGGTAAAGATGGCTCTGGCCCTATTCAGTTCGAACTTGAAGGCGTCAAACCGTGGATCATTAAAGAATGCATCGGCAAATGTTGATGTACGTACCGGCGTGTGCCAGAGCTTCTGACACCACTCGAGGTGGTTTTCAGGGCTTACAAGCCAGGTAATTACTTTTGCGGCCTCTTCAGGGTGTTTTGTGCCCTTCATGACCATGTAGAAACAGACGCCGTGTCCTGGGACAACAGGTTCAGTCCCCATGGGACCGACGATGTTGTATGGGGCAATGCCGTAGTTGAGGTTCGGGGCAAGTTCGCGGTAGTTTCCAATGCTCCACGATCCGTTACCAAGCTGAATGCCAACTTTGCCGAGATAGAAAGCCTTATCCCAGTCATCGTATCCGAAGGTTGAAAGACCCGGAGGAGTGTAGGCGAAAAGTTCCCGGAGGAAGGCAAAGGTCTTTGCGTTATTTTCGCTGGCAAAAACAACCTTACCATCTTCTACGAAGTTGCCACCGTTTGAGAGGAACAGCGCTCCCGTCGACCAGTAGGGTCCATCACCCCAAGACATCCACTCGATGCCGAACACGCCTTCTCCAGGTTTATGGAGTTTCTTTGCAGCTTCGATTAAGGCCTCCCACGTTGTCGGAAAGGACGCTATGCCTGCCTTCTGGAACAAGTCCTTGTTATAGTATATGACCGGTACGAAGAAATCCTCAGGGATTGCTATGATTTGCCCTTTGTACGTACACATGTCCCAGATGTTTTTAGGCACGTCCGAAAGCATTTCAGGGTCGAACTTCTTGATATAGTCCTCAAGGGGTAAAGCTGCATCAAGGCGAGCAATTTCAAACTGCATTGGCATATCTCCCCGGTAGAGATCTGGTGGAGTTCCTCCCTTAATGGCATTGATGATCATTGTGGCTCGTTGTTCGAAGGGGATGTTAGTGAGCTGGATTTGCACGTTGGGATTCTCCCGCATGTACCTTTCTACTTGCTCGGTTAGGACTTTAATCTCAGCAAGGCTGTACGTGTGCCAGAACTGCAAGGTAATTTTCTCTTGAGCCACAGCTCCAAAACTCCACAGGAGAACACAAACTACAAGGGTAATCCCTAACCTCCGCATTGGACCTCCTCCTTAGGGACCATGTGATGAGTTTAGAGGTTTTTGTCTCAGGCTGAGGAGAAAAGTCTTACCTTCCACTTTTCACCTCCTTTCGGAAAAGCAGCTTCTCACCGATTTTCGAAGGATAAGCTGGCAAGGGAGAATCCTCCGCTCTGGTGCCGTGTTCCCATTTCCTTTAATCATTTGGCGAATGAGAATTTCTGCGGCGACTCTGCCCATGCGTTCCGTAGGTTGCCGAATGGCGGTAATGTGAGGAGCGATTTCCTCAAGGTCATCGAAACAGATGAGGGAAACATCTTCAGGAATGCGTTTCCCCTTGCTCTGGATACCCCGGAGGACTCCGATGAGACAATTGCCACTTGCGACGAATATCGCCGTAGGAGGGGAAGGAAGGCTGAGGAGTTTTACCGCTCCTTCGAATCCTCCTTCTCCAGAAAGAAAGGAGCGGACATCATTGGTGATATGAACGTATGCTTCTTGGAAGAGCCCTCGTTCCATAAGGAAACTTCGATAGGCTTCGAAACGTTCTGCATGGTCGACCTGGGTTAAGTCACCCCCAATGAATCCTATTGCTCGGTGGCCAAGGTCGAAAAGGTACTGCATAGCAGCGTACGTTGATTGAATGTTCTCGCAATCAACGAAATGAACACTACCCTCAATGCGTGAACCAAGGATGACCACATCACTGCCTAAGGCAAGGAGAGGTTGTATACGAGGATCGTCCTTTGGAGGAGTTATGAGAATAACCCCTCCGACGTGATGCTGATGGAGGAACGTTCGCCACTCTTGGGGTGAGGCGAAGCGATCTTGGGCAAAGAAGAGCATATTGTAGTTGAATTTTTGGAGTTCTGAGGAGATGCCGTTCAGGAGTCGAGAGAAGTAGTAATTACAGAATATCCCTTCTCGCCAGTCGTAGACGATGCCGATAGTGTCGTTACGTCTGGCAAGGATGCTTGGGACGAAGGAGTGTTCTTCAATAGCTTGAAAGATTTTTGCCCGTGTTTCTGGAGCCACTTGATCAGGATGATTTAAAGCTCGTGAGACTGTTGCCGGAGAAACACCCGCCTTTCGTGCTATGGTGTAGATGTTGACTTTTGGTACCATGTTTGTGCACCTCTTTCGAAAGAGTTATGAAACAGTTTCATACTTAATTATAGCAAGGAATTTCTTTCTGAGCAAGAGCATTTGCAAAAACTTCCTCTTTACGGTATCCTTGTGCAGTGCACAGAGGTCGGATTCTCGAAGGCGCGTATGAGGTGTTGCTGAGCACTTGGGTGTGGATTCCACTCTTGGGCAGCCTATCGCAACGTTCCTCGTTGCCCTTGGAAGAAGGAGTTTCACTTCCATTTTCGTCTTGTTGCTCATTCCTGGACGACGTGGGGAAGAAGCATCTTTTGGCAAGAGGCTATGTCAAAAGCCAAATGATCAGGTGCTTGCTCTTCTTTCTGTG
>JANXBI010000040.1 GCA_025060675.1 Candidatus Caldatribacterium sp. | reverse complement strand
ATCAGCAGCAGAGACCACAAGGACAGCTCCATCCATCTGGGCAGCACCGGTAATCATGTTCTTCACGTAGTCAGCATGTCCTGGGCAGTCGATGTGGGCATAGTGGCGTTTCTCCGTTTCGTACTCCACATGGGCAATGGCGATGGTGATTCCTCGTTCCCGCTCTTCAGGAGCCTTGTCAATCTGCTCAAAAGGAGTGTATTTGGCAAGGTTATGCTTAGAGAGGACTAAGGTGATGGCCGATGTCAGGGTTGTTTTTCCATGGTCCACATGCCCAATGGTTCCAACGTTGATATGGGGTTTTGTCCTTTCAAATTTCTGCTTGGCCATAAGGTATCCTCCTTTACTTTGCTTTCTCCATGATTTCTCTCATGAGATTTCCGGGGACCTCTTGATAGTGGGAAAACTGCATAGTATACGTTGCTCTCCCTTGGGTGAGCGACCGAAGCACAGTAGCATACCCAAAGAGTTCAGCAAGAGGAACTCTGGCGTTGATGATTTGTGTTTCACCCTTCGCTTCGATGTTCTCTATTTTTCCCCGGCGAGCATTGAGGTCCCCGATAACTTCCCCCAGGTATTCTCGAGGGACAATAACTTGAACCTTCATAACAGGCTCGAGCAACACAGGATTTGCTTTCTCAACCGCATGTTTGAGCGCAATGGAACCCGCGATTTTGAAAGCAAGATCCGAGGAGTCAACCGGATGGTACGAGCCGTCAACCAACTTCACCCTTACATGAATTACAGGAAAACCGGCTATCACGCCATTGTCAAGGGCTTCTCGCACTCCCGCTTCTACTGCCGGAATGTACTCCCTTGGTATTGTGCCTCCTACAATGTGGTCCTCGAAGATAAACGGCTCCTCACAGGGTTCTACCTCAAGCACAACGTGGCCATATTGACCTCGCCCTCCTGTCTGGCGAATAAACTTCCCTTCGGCACGAGCAGAAGACTTGATGGTTTCTTTATAGGCAACTTGTGGCTTTCCAACATTAGCCTCAACCTTGAATTCCCGAAGAAGTCGATCAATGATAATCTCAAGATGCAACTCACCCATGCCAGAAATAATCGTTTGCGCTGTTTCTTCATCGCTCCGCACACGGAAGGTTGGATCTTCCTCAGCAAGTTTCGCTAAAGCGATGCTTAACTTGTCTTGGTCAGCCCTTGTCTTCGGTTCAATAGCCACTGAGATGACAGGCTCAGGGAAAGAGGGTGCTTCAAGAATGATGGGATACTTCTCATCGCAGAGCGTATCACCGGTAGTCGCCCGTCGTAAACCGACGATACCACAAAGGTCTCCTGCTTTGACCTCGTCGACATCCTCGCGATGGCTTGCGTGGATAATAAGGAGACGGCTCACTCGCTCCTTTTCCCTTTTTGAAGCGTTGTAAACGTAAGTCCCACTTCGCAAAGTCCCCGAGTACACTCGGACGAAAGAGATTTTTCCAGCATGAGGATCCATGACAATCTTAAACACGAGCCCTACAAAGGGCTCTTTTACAAGGGGTAATCGGACCTCTTCTTCCTTGGTTTCAGGATGAAATCCTCGAACAGGAGGGAGATCAAGGGGAGAAGGAAGATAGAAAACAACAGCATCGAGGAGGGGCTGAATGCCCTTATTTCTTAGAGCTGATCCCCCAAGAACCGGGACAAACTTTCCCGCGATAGTACTCCTCCGAATAGCTGCACGGAGGAAATCGGGCGAAAGTTCTTCACTCTCAAGGTAGTGGGAGAGGACTTCCTCATCAACCTCGGCAAGAGCCTCAATAAGGTGTTCCCGCGCTTTCTCGGCTTCTTTCCGAAGGAAGGAGGGAACATCTTCTACTCGGTATGTTGCCCCCGTTTCATCGATATCATAAAAATAGGCTTTCATCTCTACAAGGTCTACGACACCTACAAAGTCTGCTTCTCGCCCAATGGGAATTTGTACCGGATGAGCATTAGCATTAAGCTTCTCCCGAATAGCTTTGACAACGGCAAAAAAGTCCGCTCCAACCCGATCAAGCTTATTCACAAAGGCAATACGGGGAACACCGTACTTATCTGCCTGGTGCCAAACCGTCTCGGACTGAGGCTCAACCCCGCCAACCCCACAGAATACGGCAATAGCCCCATCAAGTACTCGAAGACTTCGCTCCACCTCGACCGTAAAGTCCACGTGCCCTGGCGTATCAATGATGTTAATACGACAATCCCTCCAAAAACACGTCGTCACCGCAGAGCTTATAGTAATCCCCCGCTCCTGCTCTTGAGGGAGAAAATCCATAGTAGCAGTTCCTTCATGAACCTCTCCCATGCGATGGATCTTTCCCGTGTAGTACAAAATTCGTTCAGTAACTGTCGTTTTTCCCGCATCGATATGAGCCATAATGCCAATATTCCGTATTTGGGATATGGCATAATCACCAAAGCTTTGGGAATTCTGCTGAGCTCTGTTCATTGTCTTACTCACGCCCTATCCTGGCCCTCCTCTTAGAACCAGCGGTAATGCGCAAAAGCCTTGTTCGCTTCAGCCATGCGATGTGTATCCTCGCGCTTTTTCACCGCTCCACCCGTGCCATTTGCCGCATCCATAATTTCTTGAGCAAGCTTCTCAATCATACTCCGCCCCTGACGCTCTCGTGCATACTGGACAAGCCAACGCAAACCAAGACTCTTGCTCCGGTCCGGACGAACTTCAATAGGAACCTGGTAGTTTGCTCCTCCAACGCGACGAGGACGAACTTCAACAAGGGGCATGACATTATTTAAAGCCTGGTAGAAGACTTCCAGAGGATCGCGCTTAGTCTTTTCCCGAATAATGTCGAAAGCACCATAAACAATCTTTTCCGCAATGCTTTTCTTCCCATCAATCATAACCTTGTTAATGAGCTTTGCCACATCCACATTATTGTATAAAGGGTCAGGAGCAATTTCCCTTTTTGGAACAGGTCCTTTCCTCGGCAATCTCTCCACTCCCCTTACTTCTTAGGCTTTTTCGCGCCGTACTTTGAACGGCCCTGTCTTCTGTTTTCAACCCCTGCAGCATCAAGAGTACCCCGAATAACATGGTAACGCACTCCAGGGAGATCTTTCACACGACCCCCTCGAATGAGGACAATAGAGTGCTCTTGGAGGTTATGACCAATACCAGGAATGTACGCCGTGACCTCCATACCGTTTGTTAGGCGTACACGAGCAACTTTTCGCAACGCCGAATTTGGCTTTTTCGGAGTAATAGTCCAGACACGGGTACATACACCCCGTTTTTGGGGAGAACCCTTTAAGGCTGGAGCACCACTCCGACTTTTAGGCTTTTTCCGTCCCTCACGGACCAATTGATTTACGGTTGGCATATCCATCCTCCTCGACTATAGCTGCACAAGAAGAACGCACCTCAATACCACAGACTCTCCCCAATTCTTGAGCACTTGGAACGTACTCAAGGGGGATATTTTTCGCACGGGCAAGGGCAACCACCGCTTCACGAAGGGTTTCGTCCACATCAAGAGCGACGAAAACCTTTTTTGCCCTTCCCCGCTCGATAGCCCTTTGTGTCTCCCGGAAACCTACAACTCTCCGCGCTCCACGAAGCTCCTCGAGTCCCATGCCAGAAAGCGACAGAGGAATTTTAGCAACCTAAGACGCTTATGTCAATTCCTCGCCTTCTTCATTTTCCTCAAAGTCGAACTCTTCCTCGTCCTCGAAAATCTCCTCCTCAAATTCCTCCTCGGGGAGCTCTTCGGACACATCCATGCTCATAAGCTCTCGAAGGTCGAGAGTTTCCTCCCCAAATGCTTCCGCTTTCGGGAGCTCTTCGCCTTTCTCCGTCGAGAGGCGAATCTTACGGTACTTTTCAAAACCTGTTCCAGCAGGAATGAGCTTTCCTATAATCACGTTCTCTTTAAGACCAATAAGCTGGTCAACCTTTCCTTTGACAGCCGCGTCAGCAAGAACATGGGTCGTCTGTTGGAATGATGCTGCTGAGAGGAAACTCTCCACCGCAAGCGAAGCCTTGGTAATACCCAAGGCTACTGGCCGTCCCGTAGCCACCTGTTTTAAGCCAGGAAGATAAATAACCTCCTCCACAAGCGTACGGATTTCCTTCTCACCTTCTGGATCACGCAGAAGGAGGAAACCCACGTTGTCTTCAGCAATCTTTACAACATCATCCCGCTCAATGACTTCTCCAGCTCGCACAAGGACGTCACCGTTCCTTCCTACAACGATGTCTTGTGCTGCAACCTTCCCGACAACCTCCTTTTCGAGAAGTTCAATGAGGCGCCCCTCAATAGAGAAGAAGTGGCCATCACTGAGAGGAACTTCTTTGATACCTTCGACAACGAGTCGTCGAGCAATACTTCGGCTTATGACTTGCCCAGCCTGGATAATCACCTCGCCGGTTTGAGGGCTAACAACGTCCTTTGCCACTTCCTTGTTCAGAATCTCTTCTCGCAAAACTCGTACCAGACTCTCCTTCACTTGGAAAATTCGGACGTTCTTCCATATTGCCACTTGTTCTACGTCATGCGCCTCGAGGATAGCAATTTCTTCTTGATCAAGGCGCGTGTTCGCCGGAAGGAGTACTTTCCCTGTTTCTGGATCAGTAACATCCTCAGCGAGGATAGCACCTCGAAGCCGCTCCCAAGTTGCCTGTTCCCGGACTCGAAGCCTTAGAGGACCAATCTCTCCAAGGCGTTCAAGGAGGGGCTCTCGAAGAACTTCTCCAGCCCGCACGAGAACTTTACCCGAAGCATCCCGAACCTCCTCAACACAGATGCGATTAAAAAGCCCGTTCTCAAGGTTCTTTTGACCCCGTAGCACTCTAAAGAAGGCACTACTCCTACGGACAAGGAAGGGGCGACAATCGTTCAAGAGCACGATTTCAATATCCCGAGCGTCAAGTACCCGACCTTTGGAGAGAAGTGTATTCCCAGAAGCATCAACCACATTCTCCTCGAGGACACAGTCTTCGAGGAGCTCTTGGGCTTTCTCCTTAAGGAGGGCGTTCTCTTCAAGGATACGAGCGTTTTCCCTCTCAAAGTCCTCGAGGAAAACCATCTCACCAGAGAGAAGGTTTGTATCTCCCGCATTTTCAACCATAATCTTGTTGAGGCGAGCAATCTGTCGGATGATGATTTCAATGTGCTTGTCGTTAATTGACACACCTTGGGAAATGTACACAGACTGAATCTCCTCAAGAAGGTACTTCTGTACCGCTCGTATGCCCTTAATACGCAAAATATCCCTTGGATTGATGGGACCGAGGGTGAGACGGTCACCAGCACGGACCCAATCACCTTCAGTAACAGCGATTTTCACGTCATGCGGAACAAGGTAAGTACGGATTTCCTGATTCTCCTCATCCTTACTCGGTCGAACATAAATCTTACGCCGATTCCCAATGACTTCAATCTTTTCTACCACCCCGTCAACATCAGAGAGAATAGCAGCCTTTTTAGGTTTACGCACTTCAAAAAGTTGCTCCACCCTTGGAAGACCCTGGGTAATGTCCTCCCCTGCAATACGTACACCACCGGTATGGAAGGTCCGCATGGTGAGCTGGGTTCCCGGCTCTCCGATGGACTGCGCAGCCACAATACCTACCGCTTCGCCCACATCGACAAGACGGCCAGTTGCGAGGTTCCTTCCATAACACTTTGCACAAACTCCATACTTCGTACGACAAGTAAGCACAGACCGTACCCAAGCTTGACGAATATTCCGTTTTCGCAACTCTTCGACAACCTTCTCATCTATCTCCTCACCAGCTCGAACGAGAACTTCTCCCGTTGCTTCATCCACAATATCTCGAAGCGCAATGCGTCCAAGAACCCGCTCCTCGAAGGGCTCGACAATGTTATCATTTTCATCTCTGAGATCTTCAAGGAGAATACCATCATCCGTACCACAGTCCTCTTCTCGCACAATGACATCTTGTGCGACATCCACGAGTCGCCGAGTAAGATACCCGGATTTTGCCGTACGCAAAGCTGTGTCAGCGAGTCCTTTTCGGGCTCCATGTGTCGAAATAAAGTACTCAAGAACACTGAGCCCCTCGCGGAAATTGGCCTTAATCGGGTACTCAATGATACGGCCAGAAGGATCCGCCATAAGGCCTCGCATGCCACAGAGCTGGCTCACCTGACGGACACTGCCTCGAGCTCCAGATTTCGCCATCATGTTTACAGGGTTGAAATCAGGAAGAATTTCGAGAATAGCATCAGCAATCTTGTTGGCCGCATCTGTCCAAACATCAACAACCCTTTGTTCTCGCTCTTCAGAGGTGATGAGACCTTGAGCATAGTGTTCGTTGATCTCTTCAACCCGACGAGTTGCTTCTTCAATGATTTGCTCCTTATCGGAAGGAATTTCAAGGTCGAGAACGCTGATGGTGGCACCTGATTTCGTCGCATAGTGAAATCCCGCTTCTTTAATTCGGTCGAGCATCTCAACGGTTACCTTGTTACCAAACTTCCGGTAGCAAAGGTCAACAATTTCGGAGAGTTTCTTCTTCGTCACTGGTTCGTTGTAATAAGGCATGCCTTCAGGAAGGAGACCGTTGAAAAGCACCCGGCCAACCGTCGTTTCCTCAACCTCGGGGTACTTTTCTGTAATTTCCCTGATATATACCGGTTCGTGAAGATCGACCTTGCCGAACTCATAGGCGAGAAGTGCTTCATCGACACTGTAAAACCGCTTTTTCGGTTCTCTCCGTGCACCAAGAAGGGTAAGGTAATAACATCCAAGAACCATGTCTTGGGTGGGAACAGCAATAGGCTTTCCATGCGCCGGGGAGAGAATGTTATGTGAAGAGAGCATAAGAATTTGCGACTCTGCCTGGGCCTCCGCCGAAAGTGGCACATGGACAGCCATTTGGTCGCCATCAAAGTCCGCGTTGAACGCTGGACAGACGAGAGGATGAAGCTGGATAGCGTTCCCCTCTATCAGGACGGGTTGGAACGCCTGTATGCTCAAGCGATGGAGTGTTGGTGCTCGGTTAAGGAGTACTGGATGTTCTGCTATGACTTCTTCAAGAACACCCCAGACTTCCTCCCGAGCCCTTTCTACCATCTTTTTTGCGCTCTTTATATTATGAGCAAGGCCTTTATCCACGAGCTTTTTCATCACAAAAGGCTTGAAAAGCTCAAGAGCCATCTTTTTCGGCAATCCACACTGGTCAAAGCGGAGTCTCGGTCCTGCAACGATAACCGACCGTCCCGAGTAGTCCACGCGCTTCCCAAGAAGGTTCTGGCGGAATCGACCCTTCTTTCCCCGCAGCATGTCACTTAACGACTTAAGAGGACGGTTGCCAGGGCCAAGCACTGGTCGCCCACGACGACCGTTATCAAAGAGCGCATCAACCGCCTCTTGAAGCATCCGCTTCTCGTTTTTGATGATGATCTCTGGGGCACCAAGCTGCAGAAGCCGCTTCAAACGGTTATTCCGGTTGATAACCCGCCGATAGAGGTCGTTAAGGTCAGAAGTAGCAAACCTCCCACCATCAAGTTGTACCATAGGCCGGAGATCTGGAGGGAGTACAGGAATGACCTCAAGGATCATCCACTCCGGCCGATTCCCTGACTTTAGGAAAGCCTCAACAACCTGGAGACGCTTGATAATTTTTTTTGCCTTCTGCCCTGTTGTTTCCTTTAACTCTTTTCGGAGGTCCCGAGCAAGTTGCTCAAGATCCATGTTTTTCAAAATTTCTCGAACGGCTTCTGCACCTACACCTGCTTTAAATTCTGGATCGTACCGGGAAAGGAGTTTTGCTTCGGTCTCGAGGATCATTTGCGCAACTTTAAGTCCTGTTTGCCCCGGGTTAATGACAATATAGCAAGGTTCCTCAACCGTTTGGGAGAGAATAGTCTCCTCAAAGAGGTTGCCAAAAGTTTCCCGAAGCTCGTTGACTTCAGACTCTGAAAGTTCATCATCTCGCTGGTATGGAAAAGCCCGAATATCGACAACCTCAAAAGTGTTGTCATCAATCTGTTCAACAGAGAAGCTCTCTTTGTATTTTGCTCGGTACCGGGCATAATCTTTAAGCGTGAGACGGTCGCCAATGGAGAAAGGAAGAGTATGAACCTCAGTGATACGATGGGCAAGTTCTGCCCGAAAAGCGGGATCGTATTTGCTGTAAATTTTGTACTCGGTTTCACGGATAGTGGCACCGACTTCAAGGTTTGTTCCTCCTGGCTCAATCACCTTGTAACAGTCTTCCCGCTTCCTTCCCGAGGCGAAGTAAAGTACTTTCTCCAAGTTCTTAGGGAGAATACCAAGGAGAAGGGCCATTTTACTCGGAATGCTCTTGAAATACCAGATGTGCGACACAGGAGCGGCAAGCTCAATATGCCCGAGCCGTTCACGTCGTACCGAAGCCCTCGTCACTTCGACACCACAGCGGTCGCAAACGACACCTTTGTCACGAACCCTTTTGTATTTTCCACAGTAGCATTCCCAGTCCTTCGTGGGGCCAAAGATTTTCTCGCAGAAAAGTCCGTCTTTCTCCGGCTTCAGGGTACGATAGTTTATCGTCTCGGGTTTCTTAACTTCCCCATGGGACCACTTACGAATTTCCTCAGGAGAAGCTAACCCAATGCGAATTGCCCCAATGTCGTTGACGTCCACCAAGGATTCTTCCCCCTTCGCTCACTTTTTCTCCCGACCCTGGAGATTAACGCCAAGGCTTGGAATGTCTTCCTCGGCGCTCTCCATTTCCTCCAGGGAGATTTCTCTCCCTTTACCATCAAAGATCTTCACGCTCAAGCAGAGACTCTGTAGCTCCTTCACAAGTACCTTAAAGGACTCAGGAAGTGACGGCTGCAAGACGTTTTTCCCTTTGACAATCGCTTCGTAGGCCTTGACTCTTCCTGCAATATCATCAGACTTAACGGTGAGCATCTCTTGCAACGTGTATGCTGCACCGTATCCTTCAAGCGCCCACACTTCCATCTCCCCAAAACGCTGCCCACCAAATTGAGCCTTTCCACCGAGAGGTTGCTGAGTAACAAGTGAGTATGGTCCAGTAGAACGAGCATGGATTTTTGTCTCCACAAGGTGGGCGAGTTTCATCATGTAAATATACCCCACAGTCACCTCGTTATCGAAAGGCTCGCCAGTTCGTCCATCGTAGAGTACCGTTTTCCCTTGGGGGAAGAGATGGAAGTCTTGCGAGACCCTATGATCGAAGAACTCCGCAAAAGGAATATCCCCCTCAGGAGTTCGAGCGTTACGCATAGCTGCCAGAATTTCGTCTTCTCTTGCCCCATCAAATGGAGGACTTGCCAAAAACTTACGCTCCTTGTTCGCCACCCATCCAAGGTGTGTTTCGAGAATTTGCCCAATGTTCATCCGTGAAGGGACACCAAGTGGGTTGAGGACAATATCAACCGGTGTTCCATCAGGAAGATAGGGCATGTCTTCTTCTGGAAGGATACGAGCTATCACCCCTTTGTTTCCGTGACGCCCAGCCATCTTATCTCCAACAGTAATTTTCCGCTTCTGTGCCACGTATACTTTGACGAGCTTATTGACTCCAGGAGCAAGTTCATCACCGTTTTCCCGAGAGAAGACCTTCACATCGATGACCTTACCATACTCTCCATGGGGCATCCGTAGTGACGTATCGCGGACTTCTCGTGCTTTTTCTCCAAAAATCGCCCTGAGAAGTTTCTCTTCCGGGGTAAGTTCAGTCTCACCTTTGGGAGTAACCTTCCCTACCAAAATATCTCCAGGTTTCACATCGGCACCAATACGAATAATACCATCCTCATCGAGATTACGAAGCGCTTCCTCACCAAGGTTTGGAATATCCCTCGTGATTTCCTCCGGTCCAAGCTTTGTATCTCTCGCCTCAACCTCATACTCCTCGATGTGGATAGAAGTAAAGATATCTTCCTTAACAAGGCGCTCGCTGATGACTATCGCATCCTCAAAATTCTCTCCCTCCCAGGGCATAAACGCAACAAGCACGTTCCGCCCTAGGGCTATTTCACCCATAGAGGTGCAGGGACCATCAGCAATAATCTGGTTTGCTTCAACATAGTCCCCCTTACGCACTATAGGCTTGTGGTTCATGCAGGTACTTTGGTTTGAGCGCTGGAACTTATCGAGATAGTACACATCTCTTGTACCATCCTCTGCTTCAATTTCGATACGAAGCGAATCAGCGTAGACAACCCGCCCAGCTCTCCGAGCGGTAACAGTAGCTCCGGAATCCTGCGCCACCTTGTATTCAATGCCCGTACCGATATATGGTGGCTGGGAAACGAGAAGAGGCACTGCTTGTCGCTGCATGTTTGCCCCCATAAGAGCTCGGTTTGCATCGTTATGTTCCAAGAAGGGAATAAGCGATGCCGATGCACTAAGAATCTGTTGCGGCGAGACATCCATGAAGTCCACCCGATCCCTTGGAACTTCAACGATTTTTCCACGGAATCGAACAACCACAGGATCGGAAACGATGTAACCGTTATCATCGACTTTCGTGTCCGCAGGGGCAACATGGTACCGATCTTCTTCATCGGCGGTCAAATACACTATCTCATTGGTAACTTTTCCGTCGACAACCTTACGGTACGGTGTTTCAATAAAACCGTATTCGTTAACCCGCGCGTAGATACACAAAGAGGTAATGAGACCGATATTCGGTCCTTCCGGTGTCTCAATTGGGCACATTCGTCCATAGTGTGTGTAATGGACGTCGCGCACCTCAAATCCAGCTCGCTCCCGACTCAAACCTCCAGGACCAAGGGCGCTAAGACGCCTCTTGTGGGTAAGTTCAGAAAGTGGATTGACCTGATCCATAAACTGCGAAAGCGGGCTACTTCCAAGGAACTCCCGCAAAGCAGCTATAACTGGACGAACATTAATAAGGCTTTGAGGCGTTGGGGACTCAGTATCAGGCTGGATTGTCATCCGCTCGCGAATTACTTTCTCCACTCGAAGAAGACCAGTGCGGAACTGATTCTGCAGGAGCTCTCCCACAAGGCGAGCTCGACGGTTCCCCAAGTGGTCAATGTCGTCACCGTACCCAATGCCATCGATAAGATTGAGGAGGTACCGAATGCCTCCTACCACATCTTCAGGGGCAAGGGTACGCCCTTTTTCAACCCGAACCTTTGTAACACCCAACTCGCGAAGGTCTCGAATCGTTTCGAAAGTCAAAACAGTCCCTTTAGGAAGAAGGACTCGTCCAGTTTCTGGATCGAGAACATCCTTGCTCAACACACGACCTTCAAGGTCATCTGAAAGAACCTCAAGGGTGTCATTCGTCTCAATATACACCTTAACAGGGAGACTCTCACTGTTGAAGACAGTGACGTACTCGATAGGATACTCCTCGTTCAGTCGCTCAATCTCCTGGGCCATTTTTCGGCTGATGCGATCCCCAGCACGAAGGATAACCCTGTACCGTCCAGGATCAGGGTGCTCACCAAGAGCTTCAAGATTTCTAAGACACCGCCTCTCTTGGAGATCAAGAACAAGATCCTCAGCAGCAACAAGTTCTTCGACTCGAACAATGCGCTCTTCAAATCTCAGCTTATTGTTGATTTTATACCGACCAACCTCTCCAAGATCGTAATGACGTGGATTGAAAAAGAGGTACTTGACAAAATCCCGAGTGTTCTCCTCAGTAGGTGGTTCACTCGGGCGAAGGCGTCGGAAAATTTCTACGATGGCCTCTTTCGTTGTTGTAGATGGATCCCGTTCCAGGGTCTTCCGAATATAGGGATGGTAATCAAAAAGCGCAAGGATTTCCTCGTTAGAGCTATACCCAAAAGCCCGTACAAGAGTACAGGCATTGATTTTCCTTCGCTTGTCAACCCTTACAAAAATAACGTCTCCAGGATCAATACCAAATTCAAGCCACGCCCCCCGATTGGGAATGATTTTAAAGCCATATTCAATTCTTCCCGTTGGAGTCACCTCTCGGGAAAAGAAGATGCCTGGGGAGCGGACAAGCTGCGTGACCACGACTCTTTCGGCTCCATTGACCACAAACGTTCCTTTCTCCGTCATAAGAGGAAGGTCTCCCATATATACATCCTGTTCTTTAATTTCGTTCGTGTGTTGATCAATGAGACGAACACGAACGTAAAGGGGCGCTGCGTATGTTCTACCCTTCTCCTTTGCTTCCCGAACCGTCAAGGGGGGCTCTTCAAGGCGATAGCCTAAGAATTCAAGAACAAACTTCCCTGTGAAATCCTGTATGGGGAAGATTTCAAGGAAGACTTCTTGCAATCCTTGACGCTTTCGCTTGTCAGGTGGTACGTCTTTCTGGAGAAACCATTCAAAAGACTTCTTCTGAACCTCTATAAAGTCTGGAAGCTCGGCACACGGGGGGATTTTGGCAAAACTTTGCCGTTTGATATAACCAACGCCCACTGATCACACCACCTTCGGGGGATTTCAATTAGGATACGTCATTCCAAAACGCAGAGAAAACCAACCGTTAAAACCGACAATTGGTCATTGTAGGAGATTTTCCCTCACATGTCAAGAGGAAGAAGAACTTATTCTGAAAGGGGAAAGGAGATTGCAGCATACCCAACAACTTGATGTTTCTCACCAGTTACTTCTCCACTTGTCGTATAGTTAAGAAGCTCGGCCTTTTTCCCTCCACGTTTGGCATGGTACACCATAAGCGCTGCGATACCTCCTGGACCACAAACGCTTACGCGCTCTTCTCGGATAAAGCGAAAGAACCCCTCGACATCAAGCGCACAGATACGCTCAATCACACCTGTATCCTTAGACCGCGCTATCTTCTCCTGCTCATAGTGAGAGAAGTCGCTACTCGCTACAAGGAGGATACGCTTCTTTTGTGCAAGGGCAAAAAGCGCTTCCCCGATAATCTTCGAGGTGACAAGGTCCTGGGAAAGAAGGGAAACGGGAAGTATGGAGAAAGAGTAGGGAAGGAAATACTGAAGAAAGGGAAGTTGCACTTCAATAGAGTGCTCAAATTGATGGGCACGGTCATCGACAGAGAAGATCTGGGCGTAAGAAAGAAGGAACTCTCGCGACTCAGTATCCACAGGAATAGAACCCAAAGGAGTTCGCCAATTTTCCACACCACTTAAAGCTACCCGTTCTCCCACCCCTCGATGGTTTGGACCAAGGAGTACAATGGTCTCTGCCGGAGGAAGGAGAGAGAGCAAGTAATGGGCACACGCAGCAGTAACTCCCGAATAGGTATACCCTGCGTGTGGACTCACAACCCCGCTCACGTCCTTAGTATCCGGGTACGCCATGCAAGCCACAATCTCCCTGAAATGCCCAAGGAGTGAACGGAGTTCTCCTGCCTCACTGGGGTAGAAGTACCCTGCCACTGCCTCCCTTCTCACCATCGGCGCCACCTCCTTTCCTGCTCAGCACGCAAACGCACGTACACAAGGAGGAGAACTCCAAAGAGCACAAGAAGCACCAGGATCCATACGTACTCGCCGCCCCCATGAAGTAGGCTCACAAAGAGATACGGAAAGATAGAGGCAAAACGACCGTACTGGAACGACCTGAGGAAAAAGTCTCGCGCACCTTCTGCAGATCCCTCTTCGAAAAGCTTGTACCCCTTTTCAGCGTAGAGCTTCCCAAGCACTCTTTTCCATTCACTTCGTCCTTTTTCATCGGAGAGGAAAAGCTCTTCTGCCTGGGAAATGGATGCTTCAAGGTCTCCCTTTTTCCGATAGAACTCAAAAAGGAGGCAGCCAACTTCAGGATTCTTCTTCACCTCGGGAGAAAGGTGTTCAAAAACCCTCGAGAACTCTTGCATCCTTCCCTCAGCAAGAAGCACCTTCAGATACTCCACAGGGCGAACAAGGTACCCAAGGTCGATGCGAACAATTCGGTTATTCCCCGCATCGGCAACCCAAAGTTTTCCCATTCCGTCAATAAAGAGGCCTTCGGGGAAGGAAAAAAGTTGTTCCTCTTCTCCAATCGACCCCTGGAGCTTTCCAGCAAGGTCATATACCAAGACACGGTGGTTCCGGTAATCAGAGAGGAAAGCAAAGTTTCCAAAGAAAGTAACGTATTTGGGCTGGTTCAAACCATCGCCAAAGCGGAAGAGGTATCGACCATGCCCATCGAAGACCTTGACGCAATGGTGCAAAGTATCCACAACCCAAAGGTTACCGGAAGGATCAAGAGCCACACCCCTTGGATGATAGAACTCATCGTCACCCATACCTTCCCGGCCAAAAGAGAACATCTCCTCCCCATTCTCCCCAAAGACTACAATTCTCGATTGTCCTGTATCAGCAACATATACCGTCCCATCTTCCGCAACCCAGATGCCTCGTGGCTCAGAAAGGGGTTTCTTCCGTACTTTAAGGCTTCCCTGCAAGGTCAACGTATCAAGGTCAAAAATAACTACCCGATTCGCCTTCTGTTCTGCCACAAGAAGTCGTTTGCGCTTGTGATCGACTGCAATGCCAGCGGGGTTCTTCAAGCCTGGAATCTTTCGGAGCAGCTGCCCGTCTTTCCCAAATACGAGAATCCTATTGCCACCCCAGTCACTGACAAAGACTCTTCCTTGCACCTCATCCAGAGCAATTCCCACCGGGTAATCCAAAAGAGACGTTTCACCCCCCACCTTGTCAATGACCATATCAACGCTGTACACGAGAGCAAAAATGGGTAAGGAGAGGTAAAAAGGGAATCCAAGACAGAAACCTAAGAAGAGCAGCTTACGAAGCATGAAGGGCCACTTCCATTCGCCGACGAATCTCATCTTCAAGGACCTCCAGAGAGCAACTGTTTGGTATGAAAGGCGAAGAGAACACAACTTTTATAGGGAAGGGACGGGGAAACTTGCGGCAGCGTGGGAAACTCTCGTACGTTCCCCTAATGCTTGCTACCACAACAGGAACGTTGCTCTTTAGAAGGAGTTTTAGCGCCCCCTTCCGAAAGGGCTTTATGGTACCATCATTGCGAGTTCCCTCGGGGAAGAAACAGACGACTTTCCCCTCGCGGAGAAGCCGAAAAATGGTTCGCACTGCTTCCTTGTCGATCTCTCCCCTACGCAGAGGGAAAGCTCCAAGTTGTCGTAGAAGGAAGGCTACCACTGGATTCCGAAACAACTCTTCCTTTGCCACAAAGTACACGCGACGCGGAGCCGCGCACCCTAAAACCACCGGATCAAGGTAACTTGAGTGATTGGAAATGAGGAAACAAGGGCCTCGGCGAGGAAAATATTCTCTTCCACGAACTTGAAAGAAACAAAACACCTTTAACAAAAAGAGAGCCAGATACTTACAAAGGTAGTAAATCATTACTCCACCTGAAAAAGCTGGTCGGGGCGAGCCGATTTGAACGGCCGACACCACGGTCCCGAACCGTGTGCGCTAACCAGGCTGCGCTACGCCCCGATTCCTACAGGTAATTGTACACACTCTCGCCCAAAAAGAAAAGGCCCTGGGCCGTGGCCCAGGGCCTTTTCTTGGCTCACCTCACGCCACTTCAATCTCTACCTTTCGAGCTTTAGGCTTGCTTGGCTCAACCTTAGGAAGAGTGATGGTTAGAATACCATCTTTGTACTGAGCTTTGACCTCATCCTGTTTGACCTTTGCCGGAAGTGTGATGGTCCGTTCAAAAGCACCGCAATACCGCTCTCTACGACAGTACCCAACACCCGTCTCCTCCCACTCGTCTCTGATTTCACCTTTGATATCCAGCGAATCCTCGGTGACATGTACCTCAAGGTTTTTCGGGTCAACGCCAGGAAGCTCTGCTTTGACGATCACGTCGTTTTCGGTTTCAGCTACGTCTACAGCTGGGAAGTTGCCAAACCACGATGGGGCAGTGAAGAAAGGTGCTTCCATGAGTTCGTCAAAGATTTCATCAAGGTCACTCCGAAGGTCAAAGAGATCCCACAACCGCCGAATTGGACTCACCCGTCGTTCTTCTCTCCGAGCAGGAACTCCTCTCCGCACCATCTTGTTTCCCTCCTTTCGAAGTTGATTTTCGCCCCTCATTATAATCAGGTAAGGTCAAACTGTCAAGGGGTTTGGTCAAAAAAAGTCAAAATGGCTCAAATGGTATTCCACAACTTGCTCCATTCGCAAATCCGGAATGCCAAGCACGTTTCCTGCAAGGTCAACCAATGCTTCCAAAGGTACAAGACCGACAATTTCTGCCCCCGCAACCTCAACACCAAAACGCCGGGCTTCGAGTTTCACGAATTCAAAAATCTCAAGAAGAGTGTTCCTACGAAAGTCGAGAACGTTGACCGAAACCTGAACCATGTTTCTCGTTTGAAGACGGACACCTATGGCTTTTGCCGCTCGAAAACCTTCACGTACTCGCGTAGCGATGCTTTTGGCTACTCCCACATCGGTTGTCCTCAAGTTCACATTAAAAGCTACGAGGACTTGTCGAGCACCCACCGCAGTAGCCCCAAGCGTAGGGTGAACCACAGGAGGACCAACGTCGGGATGGCGTTCAGGAAGAGTAGCAATCTCTTCCTTCAGGGCCTCATATCCCCCCCGACGCACGACAGAAAGGTCACGACGCTCCGGTCTTCTTGCTGCTTCACCGTAAAAGTACACTGGTACCTGGAAGCGTTGAGCGATCTCCTCCCCCACTTGCCACGCAAGGGTTTTACAGTCCTCCAAGGTTACTCCCCTCCAGGGTGTAAAAGGAACGACGTCAACGGCGCCGATACGTGGATGTTCACCCTTGTGGAGACGGATATCGAGGTATTTCTCGGCAACTTCAAAAATGGTGCATACCGCTTTTTTCAAGGCATCTCGACACCCGAGGAGAGTAATAACCGAACGATTGTGGTCGGGGTCGGAGGAAAAATCTGCTACCTTGAGGTATTGAAGAGAACGAAGACGTTCCACCATCTCTCTGATAATCTCTGCAGAGGATGTACTCACATTCACCGCGGATTGAATGACCTCACGCATTCACCGGACCTCCGCCTTAAGGGTTCTCTCCATCTCGTACAAGGCCCACCTGTGGGCTTCAAGATCAAAGGAAGTCACCCCATCTCTGAACACTGCCACTTCATAGTGAAGCATCCTAGCCCAGGCGCAAGTGTAGAGAACGCAGATATTAGTGCACACCCCAACGAGTTCAAGCGAGGAAATCCCTTCTTCTCTTAGGATGAGGTCAAGAGGAGTACCACAGAAGGCGCTGAACTTGGTTTTAGGAAGGAGGACATCGCTTTTCTCCGGTGCAAGCTCATCGATAACTTGTGCTCCCCAGGTACCAGCAACACAGTGAGGAGGGAAGAGTCGAAACTCTGCGTCGCTTTCCCGATGCGTATCACACACGTAAATGATTAAGTCTCCTCTCTGTCTTCGCTCCCTGAGAAGCTCACGGATTGTTGCAATAACCCCTTCCACCTGTTTCCCTACGAAAAGTACTCCACTGGGATGGACGAAATCGTTCAACATGTCGATGACAAGGAAGGCCCGCCGCATCGTCATCTCCCCTTTGACTCTGCACAAAATGTCTGCTATATTGTAGCAAAATGGAGGAAAGCTATGGAAAAAATCGCTTTCGTGGTTTTTGTCGTTCTTCTCGTCCTCGCCTACCTTGTGCCATTCGTTTTCCTTTCGGAAGTGGCCCGCTTCAGCGGAAGCTTTCTTTTTTGGACTATTTTTGCTGGAGGGGCTGTAGCCATTCTCTCCCTGCTCATGAGGTCCTGGAATGGGTGAACGCCTTCTTCTTCTGGCCATTGCCCTCTACGCAGGTTGGGGAAGCACTTTTGCTTTGGCAGTTCGAAAAGGAGCCCGTCTGAGTCTCATAGAATACTTTCTCGCAGGTCGTAAACTCCATTGGTTCATCGCCTCCCTCTCATACAGCGCGACAACCTACAGTGCGTTCATGATGCTTGGCCTTGTAGGTCTCACCTATCGGGGTGGGGTAGGTGCTCTGGGATTTGAACTCATTTACCTTTCGGGACTCTTTTGGGCAGTCCTTGTGGGTCCGAAATTCTGGAACCTCGGAAAAACCCTGGGTTGCGTGAGTCCTGGAGAGGTTTTACGTGTAAAGTATGGCAGCCGTCTGGTGGGAACGGTATACGCCATCCTCTCTTGTGGGTTCCTTATCCCCTACACTTCTGTACAACTCACCGGTATTGGGTATCTTCTTGAAGTCCTTTCTCAAGGAGAAATAAGTTACTTTCAGGGGCTTCTCCTTGCCACATTTTTCATCATTCTCTGGACTGCGGTAGCTGGACTCCGGTCTGTTGCGGTAACGGACAGCCTCCAAGCGGGGGTTATGATAGTAAGCTCTGTGGCTTTTCTGCTCTTCCTCGTTTACCGATTCCTCGGAGGGTTTGCTCAACTCTTCCATACTGTAGAAACGACGCATCCGCAATGGCTCACTGTCCCAGGAAATGGATTTTTCACTCTCCGGACGTTCGTGAATCTCTCTCTGCCTTGGTTCTTCTTCAGTATCTCTAACCCCCAAGTCCTCCAGAGGCTCCTTGTTCCAGCAAATCTCCGGGAAATGCGCAAAACCATCGTTGGATTCTTAGGTTATGGCTTCACCTACACCCTCATTACGGTTATCCTTGGATTTGCAGCTCTCGTTCTCCTTCCCGGGCTTCCAAATCCTGATCTCGCCACACCGAGACTTCTCCTTGAGTTCCCGATCCCTTCCTGGATTGCTCTCTTTGTCATTGTGGGAATACTCTCTGCTGCTGTTTCAACAGCTGACTCCATTATCCTTACGCTCTCTTCCATGTTCCTCCAAGACATTCTCCCTGAGCGTACTGCCGAGAGAACGAAGCTTCTCCTCGCCCAGTACGTTTTTATCCCCCTTCTCTGTGGCGCTGTGTTCTTCTTTGCTTTAGGACGATTCAATCTTATCGCCTTGCTTTCGGTGACATCTTCTCTTGGGCTTTTGAGCGTGGTACCGGCCATTCTTGGAGTGCTTGCGGAAGGAAAGAAGAACCCAAAAGCAGCACTTGCCAGCATGCTCGTGGGAGCTTCGGTTGCCCTTATCCAGCTTGCAGGGGTACCCCTCTTCCGGGGATGGACAGCCCCCTCAGTTCTCGCAGTAGCTTGGGGAGTTTACCTCGCGGTAGAGGCTACTGGCGTTCCTCGATAAGGGGAACGAAGACACACCCTCCGTGGTTCTCGATCGTCAATTGTCCGCCGCTTTTACGAACACGGATAAGGCTTTGTCCCCGTCCATCCTCAAGAGGCAAGACGATGCAGCCACCGTCTTTGAGTTCTTCAACCCAAGCGTCGTAGATACGCCTTGCGCAAGCACTAACAACAATTCGATCATAAGGAGCAAACTCCGGAAGTCCTCTGCTCCCATCTCCAAGGAAAAGGAAAACGTTAGTATACCCAAGGCGGCGGAGTCGCTCTTTCGCTTCATCGAGAAGCTCCGGAATACGCTCAACGCTGTAAACCTCCGAAACGAGTTCCGCAAGGAGTGCCGTTTGGTATCCAGAGCCGGTGCCAATCTCAAGGACACGGTGTCCCTTCTGAAGCTCCAAAAGCTCAAGCATCAAGGCCACAATGTACGGTTGGGAAATCGTCTGCCCACTCCCTATAGGGAGCGGAGAGTCTTGATACGCCAGCTCTTCGTACTCCTTGGGTACAAAAAGATGGCGAGGAACTCGGAGAAAAGCCTCAAGCACACGGCGATCCGATATACCACGAGCAATAAGCTGATTGTCTACCATCGCCTTACGGCGATGCGCTACATCTTCTTCGTGCATCAGTAATAACCCACCCGAAAGTCATGGTAAAGACCACTAAAGGGAAACCATTCCTCCGTCCAGGAAGTAACACAAGCTGCAGCTGGACCCTTCTTCACTTCCTCAAAGAACCGTCGTACCTCTTCCTCTTCACCTTCGGCGACGACTTCCACTTCTCCCGTGGGGAGATTACGCACCATTCCGGTGACATCAAATTCTTGAGATTTCCGGAGCACAAAGTACCGGTACCCCACTCCCTGCACTCTTCCTCGGAGCACCAATCGACCCTGAACCCACTTTCGCACCATCCTCACCCCTTGAGCAGCTCAACGAGCCTTCTTCGCACGAGGTAGTCGGTGAGATTTGGTCGCAAAGGGGTCACCGACACCTTGTTCTCCCAGACCGCTTGGAAATCCGAATTCTCGAGGAAGAGAGGATCCCGCTCTATCTCCTCAAAAACAAAGACGCGCTCTGTGGCACCACGCTCGACTTCTCGTACCCCCGTAAAGTAGAATCGATCCCCAAGCTCTGTAATACTAAGACCGCGCAGAGCTTCCCGAGAAGCAACATCAGGAACATTTACATTGAGAACAAGGTTTCGTTCACCCCGCAAAATGTCACCAAAAAGCTTCCACACCTCAAGAGCTACTGAAGCAGCAAGCTCATAGTTAGCGTGGTTTCCAAGAACAAGGGAGACAGCAAGCGACGGGATTCCCGACATGGCAGCCTCAAGACCAGCAGCTACAGTCCCCGAATAGAATACGTCAAAACCGAGATTTGGTCCCCGGTTAATACCAGAGACGACAAAATCGATATTCCTGAAGAGATTGAGCCCCAGGATAACCGTGTCTGCCGGAGTTCCATCAACCGCATACCCTCGAACCCCTTCAACCTCAACCTCGTATACCCGCAGAGGATGCCGTGCGGTAATGCTATGACTTGAACAGCTCCGCTCGTCCTTCGGAGCCACAAGAATAACCTCCGCCTCTTTTTGGAAAGCTCGAACCAAAGCTCGGATACCCGGGCTTTCAAAACCGTCATCGTTGGTGATAAGAACCCGCGTCATTCACATCCCTACCCTTCGGAGAATTTCCCGCGCAACAACCACTCCTGAGGCTGAAGCTTGGACAAGGCCTCGAGTGATGCCTGCACCATCACCAATGAGGAAAAGGTTTGCCACATCGCTTTCGAGGTTCTTTTTGAGTTCAACCCGCGAGGAGTAGAACTTGACTTCAACGCCGTAAAGGAGTGTGTGTGGAGAATTAATACCTGGGATGAAACGATCCAAAGCAGCAAGCATCTCAAGGATATCTTGGAGGAAACGGTAAGGAAGGACAAAGCTCAAATCCCCAGGACTCGCCCCGTCGAGGGTTGGTCGCACAACCGATTTGGCAATGCGCTCGGGAGTAGAACGCCGACCAAGTTGCAGATCACGAAGCCTTTGAATGATAACCCCACCGCTTAACGTATTCGCGAGCCTTGCAACGTACCGCCCGAAGGCGATAGGCTCATGGAATGGCTCTGTGAAGTTCGTGCTCACAAGAATCGCAAAGTTCGTGTTTGGAGTCCGTTTTCCTTCGTAACTATGCCCATTCACGGTAATAATACCGTCATTGTACTCAGTAACCACTTCACCATGTGGACACATGCAAAATGTTCGTACTCGATCATCAAAAGTCCTCGAGTAGTACACAAGTTTCAGCTCGTACATTATGCTAGTGTACTCTTCCATAACGGATGCCGGAACTTCAACACGAACTCCCAAATCAACCGGATTGTTCTTGAGAGGAAGACCAAGACGAAGACACTCCTTCCGCAACCAATCCGCCCCAACTCGTCCTGGCGCAACAACAACGAAAGCACTCTCGATCTCCTCCCCTCCTTCAAGGCGCACTCCATAGGCAACTCGGTCTCGAACGAGAATCTCCTCCACCGCGGTTAGGGTCCGAATTTCTACTCGTTCTTTGAGGTAATCGAAAATATTTCGGAGAATATCGCGACAACGATCTGTGCCAAGGTGGCGAACCTGGGAAGGAATGAGGATAAGCTCAGCTTTTTCGGCACGCTTGCGCAATTCCTCTACCCGTTCTCCATCTATCCCGTAAATGCGGGCCGTCCCCCCAAAGCGAAGGTACGTTCTGTCCACGTGCTCAAGAACAGATGCAAACTCCGCCTCTTCAATGTACGCGGTAAGTTGCCCACCAACATCCCGAGAAAGAGTGAGCTTCCCGTCACTGAAAGCTCCTGCTCCTCCCCATCCACAAAGGAGAGAACAGGGAGAACACCTCTGACAGATGCGACTGTTCTCTCTGGCCGGACAGACACGCTTTTCGATATTCTTGCCGCGATCCACGACAAGAATACGCAGGTTACTCCGCTCCGCAAGTTCAAGCGCTGCAAAAATCCCCGCCGGGCCAGCACCAACAATGATCACGTCATATTTTGCCATTACCGTCACCCTGATTTTTTTGAATTTCTTCCAGAATCCGCAAAGCTACCTCGAGAGCGTTTTTCCCTTCCTCGAGACCCACGAGAGGTTTTTCCCCGTTACGGACACAGTGAATGAAGTGTTCAAGTTCAAGCCTAAGCGGTTCTCCCTTTTGCATGACAGGCTTTTCAATGAGGAGCTGTGGGAGGGGTGAAGAAGTTTTTTTGTACACCGCAAGCTCCTGTTCCAAGTAATCAATGGAAATGAATGAATCCGCCTGGGTAATCTCCATACGGCGAATCTTCTTCCGCGTAACACGACTAGCGGTGAGATTCGCAATGCAACCATTCTGAAAGACGAGCTGAGCGTTGGCGATATCTTCTTGACGAGAAAAAACAGATCGCCCAAAAGCACTGACCTTAACAACGCTGCTTTTAACGATACTCATCACTATATCGATGTCGTGAATCATAAGGTCAAGCACTACTCCAACATCAGTGTTGCGATTCACATACGGGCCCATCCGACAACACTCGATGAAAATTGGTTGATCAACAATTTTGGCAAGCTCAATGACCGCAGAGTTGAAACGCTCAATATGGCCCACTTGGAGGATAACATTCTTTCTCGCTGCCATTTCCATGAGCTCTTTTGCCTCTTCAAGGGTTCTTGTAACCGGCTTTTCTATGAGAATATTGACACCTGCCTCAATGAAGTGGACGGCGATATCCCGATGGAGCACCGTCGGCACGACAATACTCACGGCATCCACTTTCCCGAAAAGATCGCGATAGTCGAAAAAGGGAGTTGTAGCATATCGCCGGGCTACTTCCTTTGCTCGTTCTTTGTTAATATCAACAACACCGACAAGCTCAACCCCAGGAATTTCCGAGTACACTCGGGCATGGTGCTGACCAAGGTACCCGACACCGACAACACCAACCCTAACCACCTTCAAGCTCCATCACCCACAAAACCGGGACCTTCAAAAAACTCCCGAATAAGCGAAACAACTTCCTCAAGATCGCTTCGGGAAAGTCCAGGATGCACCGGTATTGATAGTACTTCACGGGAAAGTCGTTCAGCAACTGGAAAAGAACCATACCCATAAGACTCAAGAAATGCTTGCCTATGCAAAGGAAGGGGATAGTACACTTCGCACCCTATACCACGCTCCCGCAAGAAAGCAAGCAGTGCATCCCGCCTCTCAAGCACCCTCACCGTGTACTGGTGAAAAACAGGAAGTGTTCCCTGAGGAACCTCGGGGATCTCAATCCCCCTAAGACCTGCAAGCCTCTCTGAGTAGAATAGCGCATTTTCTCTCCGTTTTGCATTTTGTTCATCAAGCCTTCGCAACTGCACTCTCCCAATAGCGGCAGCGATATCCGTCATGCGGAAATTGTAACCGAGGATTTCGTGGTAGTACCGTTTACGGCTCCCATGGTTGATAAGCATTCTGCAACGCTCGGCAACTTCAGGGAGATTTGTGACCACCATACCTCCCTCGCCAGTGGTCATGTTCTTTGTGGGATAGAAGCTAAAGATTCCCACATCCCCAAAGCTTCCGACTTTCTTCCCCCAGTATTCTGCACCGTGAGCCTGGGCACAATCCTCCACAAGGAAAAGGCCCCGCGACCGTACAACAGCAAGAATCTCGCTCAAAGCGCAGGGTGTCCCATAGAGGTGGACGATAACAACCCCCTTCACCTGGGGGTCTCGGGCAACGACTTCTTGCAACCTCTCTGGATCGATATTTCCAGTCTTGTGATCCACGTCACAGAAGACTGGAATTCCTCCACAATGGAGAATAGCACTTGCCGTAGCTACAAAAGTAAACGGTGTAGTAACCACCTTGTCACCTGGTTGCACACCAAGTGCCTTCAGAGCGACAAAAAGTGCAGTGGTACCGCTACTTGTAGCCACGGCCTCTTGCGTTCCCGTATATGCCGCAAACTCCTTTTCAAAACACTCTACTTCTCTACCTTGAGCGAGGTGCCCAGATTCAAGAACTCGCAAAACCGCTTCCTTTTCCTCTTTGCCGATCATCGGCCGACTTAAGGGTATTCGCATTGCTAACACCTTTTCAGCGTCGAAAACTCTCAAGGTATGAGCAATACGCACGAAAGCTCTCTATAGTTTCTTCAAGCGTATCACCACCAAACTTCTCAAGATACGCATCGGCAAGAACCCAGGCAAGCATCGCTTCCCCCACCACGAGGGCTCGAGAAACAGCACATACATCGGAACGTTCATACCGGGCAACAACTTGTTCCTTTGAAACCACATCCACTGAGGGAAGACCTTGCCGAAGAGTAGGAACAGGTTTCATGGCACATCGCACCCATATGGCTTCTCCGGTTGAAACACCTCCCTCAATACCTCCCCCGCGATTTGTTCTTCGAAAGAAGGGAAAGGGAGAGCGACTCGCATCGTAGAAAATCGCGTCATGAAATGCACTTCCAGGGAGTTCTGCGCCACGAAAACCATCTCCAATTTCCACACCTTTTACCCCAGGAATACCCATAAGGTAAAAGGCCAAACGGCTGTCAAGGCGTCTGTGCACCTCAACGTAGCTCCCGATACCTGGCACAACCCCAATCGCTGCCACAACAAAGGTTCCCCCAAGAGTGTCACCCTCAGCCTTTGCCTGAGCGATACGTGCCGCCATTTCTTCCTCGCGACCCAAAGTAGCAAGAGGTGAAGACAGAGCTTTAGTGAAAGCTTCTTCCCAGGACATCCCCTCCAGAGAAACTCGAACACCTCCAACACTCTCCACGAATCCCCCAACTTGGACTCCAAAAGTAGCAAGAAAGAGCTTTGCCACCGCACCAGCAACACATCGCCCCACGGTCTCCCGAGCACTGGCACGCTCGATGACGTTTCGAATATCCCCAAAACGATACTTCACAAAACCTCCAAGATCCGCATGCCCAGGCCGTGGAATGGTAACTTCCTCATAGTCCTCTGGTTTTTCCCCTACTGGATCCATGAGAGGTTGCCATCTCTCATATTCGGTATTTCGCACCCAAAAGGCCAAAGGACCCCCAAGAGTTGTGCCCCATCGAAGCCCTCCAAGAACCTCTACTTTGTCTTCTTCAAAATCCATGCGAGGACTCACTCCAAACCCCTTCCTCCGTCGAGCAAGCTCCCGCTCGATAAAGGCAAGGTCAAGACGCATTCCTGCAGGAAATCCACTCACCAAAACAAGGATACCTTTCCCGTGAGACTCCCCAGCAGTACGGAATTCAATCACGATACAGCCGCTCCTTAAGGCGGGTTACTTGTTTGAGGAAACGGTACACCTCTTCTTCCTCACCATGCTCAAGGAGATAGAGAAAATGCTCGAGGTTCTCCATAAATGCCCGGACAACCCCAGGAAGCCTCCGATTAGTAAGGAAGATATCACCCCACACACTTGGAGAAGAACCAGCAACTCGCGTCATGTCCCGAAATGAAGGCCCCCCGAAACATGCTACATCTTCTCGTCTTGCCACAACGGTCTGTAGAAAAACACTGGCCAGCACATGGGGAAGATGGCTCACCAGCGCACAGATTTCATCATGTTCCGCGGGGGTTAAAAAAAAACCTTACCCCCAATAACCCCACCGAGCTCGAAAAGGAGTTCCCTCGTTTCTCCTCGAACCACAACCGGAACAACAAGCACTGGCATATTCCGGAAAAGCCCTGCTCTTGCTTGATCAATACCACCTTTTGCAGCTCCACCCATCGGGTGAAAACCAACATACTCCACGTTTCGGTTTCCCAAACGTATTGTTTCAAAAATCCACTCTTTCGAACTCCCCGTGTCAAAGACCCGTGCCCCATCACGTAAGAAGGGCCAGGCAGCGTGGAAAACCCGAGGAATTTCCCGAACAGGTGTGGCAATGAAAAGAAGATCAGACCTTTCTGCCACCTCCTCGATACTCTTCCCAATGCAATCCACTGCACCTTTTTGCTTTGCCTTCCGAGCAACCTCTTGAGAAATATCGTACCCAATAATGCGTTCTTTCTTCTCCCAAAGGGCAAGATCAAGCCCCAAGGACCCCCCTATAAGACCAAGGCCCACGATGCCAATTGTGAAGCCCCCCAACTACATTTCCCTCCCTACGATAATGGCAAGTTTCCGAAGCTCCTTCATAAGCGTCGCAAACTGATCCGGGGTGAGGGATTGTGGACCATCGGAAAGCGCCTCAATGGGATTAGGGTGCACCTCAACAATAAGACCATCGGCACCGCATGCCAAAGCAGCAAGGCTCATAGGCGTGACAAGTTCGCTTCGACCTGTACCATGGCTCGGGTCGACAATGATAGGAAGGTGACTCTTTTTCTTCACGAGGGGGACACAACTCAAGTCAAGGGTATTCCTCGTTGATGGTTCAAAGGTGCGAATACCCCGTTCACAAAGTACAACTTGGTAATTCCCCTGCGCGAGAATGTACTCAGCCGACATAAGGAGCTCATCAACCGTATTCATCATGCCTCGCTTCAGAAGCACAGGCTTTCGAAGGCGTCCCACCGCTTCAAGGAGCCGAAAGTTCTGCATGTTCCGTGCCCCAATTTGGATCATATCAGCATACTCGGCCACCAAGGGGAGCTCTTCGATACCCAGTGCTTCAGTCACAAAAGGCAAACCGGTTTCTTCACGAGCTTTCGCAAGGAGACGAAGCCCCTCCTCTCCAAGTCCTTGGAAACTATACGGTGACGTCCTTGGTTTAAAAGCCCCTCCGCGGAGAATTTTCGCCCCTGCCTCCTTCACTCGACGCGCTGTTTCGATGATCTGTGCTTCCGACTCAATAGCACAGGGACCAGCTATAACCACAAACTTTCCAGGACCAATCTCCACGTCTCCAACCCGAACCACAGTGTCCGCCTCTCGGAATTCACGACTTGTGAGCTTATACGGCGTCAGGATAGGAATGACCCGCTCCACGAAAGGGAGAACCCCAATTTTTTCCTCCAGGTTCACTCCTCGTTCGTCTCCTATGGCTCCGACTATCGTCCGTTCAACACCTTGAGAGATATGCACCCCAAATCCCAAACGTTTCAAGCGGCGCACAACTTCTTCAATCTCCTGTTGCGTGACACCGCTTCGCAGAACGATAATCATCTTCCACCTCTCCTCTCAAACCATGAATACGATACAGCTCTCCACAGGCAGCCTCAATGTCATGACCCCGGGATCTCCGCAAAGTAACGGGTATACCCTGCTCGCGCAAAAGTGTTGCAAAAACCTCAAGGCGCCTCGGGTGCGCAGGCACAAAAGATGTCCCTCGGATGCTATTCCCAGGAATAAGGTTCACGTGCACCAAGAGACCTCGAAGAAGCTTTGCAAGCTGCAGAGCGTGCTCCCCTTTATCGTTCACATCCTGCCACAGCGTATATTCGATAGTTACCCGTCGGCGAGTACAACGGAGATACTCCTGCAGTGCTGCCAGGAGAGACTGAATCGGATACACTCTGTTGAGCGGAACAAGGAAGTTCCGCAGTTCATCCGTTGGAGCGTGAAGCGAAAGAGCCAGATTTACCTCCGGCCAATCTCGACCAAGCTGGACAATCTTTTCAGGGATGCCAACTGTAGAGACGGTAATGCGCCGGGACCCGATACCAAAACCCTCAGGACTGTTAAAAACCTGAAGCGCTCTATGCAATGCCTCGTAGTTCAGAAGCGGCTCTCCCATGCCCATAAACACAAGGTGTGTGATACGCCGGTTTTCAATGCTTGCCACTATCCAGGCTTCCTCAACGATTTCCTCAGCTCTGAGAGAACGTCGAAATCCTACTTTGCCCGTAGCGCAGAAAGGACAACCTATTGGACACCCCACCTGTGTAGAGAGACAAACCGTATATCCAAACCGCTGGGGAATACCCACCACTTCCACAGTATCAGCGGAAGGGAAAGCAAGCAAAAACTTCTTCGATCCGTCTGAGGAAACGCGGGTTTCTATGCACCGACTTATACCAAGAGAGAAAGAATTGGCAAGTTCTTCTCTCAGCTTCAAAGGCAAATCACTCATGCCTTGAAAAGACGTCACTCGCTTCTCATACACCCACCGAAGAACCTGCCTTGCCCGGTACGAAGGCTCTCCCCTTTCCAAAAACCAAGGGACAAGATCTGAAGGAAGCATTCCGATAATATTCCGCTTCATGACTCTCCCCACGCACCGTAATTTTACAATACTCCCTATTGGTTTAAAATATACTCAGGAGTGACCGATGTGAATGAAACGGAAAAAAGAGCACTTCAAGAAGAGCTTTTGAAGCTTCGGGAAAAAATCACCCAGGCCTTGACACGGAAGATTGGTGAAGTTCCCCAAGAAGTGCTTGACGAAATCGACTTGGGCAATACCACACTATCCATGGAGCTTGAGGTTTCCTCCCGGAAACAGCTCGCTGAAACCCTCGAGATGGTCGAGAAGGCTCTCCGGAGGATTGCGGCGGGAACGTATGACATTTGCGAAATCTGCCGTCGGAAAATTCCTCTTGAACGTCTTCGGGCAATTCCCTACACTTCCCTGTGCGTTGAGTGCCAAGAAAGACAAGAGAGGGCAAAAAAATAAAGGGCGAGTAGTTTCTCTTTCTCCCTACTCGCCCTTTATCCAAAGCCTGTGAGTCAAGTGTGAACCATCTTCTCGAACATTCCCAACCGCTCCTCAAGCACAAGAGGTACACTGGAGAAGAGGTCTTTTGGGTATTCCACACCTCGGTCGAAGACCTGGCGACGGAACTCCACAAGCCTAAAGTATTCCACAAGCCCCTGCACCGCCTCGTCAACGTTGAAAGGCTTACAAGAGAAGATATCCACACTCACATAACGTTTCGCAGGGAAGGTGTGAACACTAATATGGCTCTCAGCGATGATGACAATGCCAGAGATGCCGCTCTCCTCTGCCGTAGATCCTTGGTATCGAAAAACGTACGGCGGCGTCACCTTCGTCATCCCCATGTACTGAGGAAATTCATCGAGGAACTTCCGGATACGATTCACGTCACCGATAATCTCCGGGTCCTGGCTGTAGCCATCGAGAATAAGGTGCATCCCTACCTCGAGAGTGGCCTTCTCCATCGCCCATCCCTCCCTTCAACCTTGTTAGGTAAGAAGAAACAAATATACTACCCCATGCGGGGTAGGTACCTTTGCAAAAACAATGGTCACAACGCGGCGCCGCGTTGTGACCATTGTCCTATTCACTTCCCAAAAACAGAAAGAACACCACTTTTTAACTCGGCATACACTGGTGCTCCCCCTTTCTTTCTACAAACCGCCTCAGGGGGGCACTCCCACCAGGGAAGGAGCAACTCCCCGAATGGGATACAGGGAGAACACTCATCTCTGGAGCTCCTCTTCCACCCCCTTAGTTTTCGGTGGTTATTATATACCTTTCCCCCGATATGTCAACGATTCAAAGAAGATTTTTTCAGCCCTTCCTCAGAGAACCAAATGTCTTCCACTTCAAGAAAAACCCATGATACGCACCCAGGAACCTCACAAGTCCTTTGTCCTACTTTCCCCTGGGTGCACAAAAGCACACATCTTGCGAAACTCTCTCTGTAATACGTGTTAAGCATCTCCCGGAGAGGTACCGCTGATTCAGAAAACTCAAGGTAAGCAACACCGCTCTCATCCCTCAAGCAAGGGATACAGTCCTCCGGGAAATGGGCACCTATAAGACTCGGGCAAATGAATCGTAAGCATCCTGTCAATATAACTTTTTGCCCAATCCACAAAGGAAGCTCCCCACAAGAAATCCTGGGGAGCACCTCATTCTGAGAGAAACACCCAAAGATGACCATCCCAAACAAACCGAGGATGAGAAGAACAAGCTTCATAGAGCCTCCCCTCCTTTTCCATATCTTACTCCTCAACCGGCGACGTTGCAAAATCAGGCTCCACCATGTTACAATTGGCATTGCTTGACTTCTGGGACAAGGGGTGGAAAAATGCCAAACACAAAGTCGGCACTGAAAAACCTTCGCAAGAGCGAGAAGCGAAGACTGCGAAACAAGGCGGTAAAGTCAATGACCAAAACGTACATCAAGAAATTCCTGAAGCTTCTTGAAAATGGCAAGACCAAGGAAGCTCAAATGTTCCTTAGCGAGGTATACAAACGAGTTGATATGGCAGCAAGCAAAGGAGTATTTCACAAGAACAAAGCTGCTCGTATTAAATCGAGGCTTGCTCAAAAGCTTAATCGGGTCCTTTCTCAAGCTGCGTCAGCTTAGATACGAGCAACACGCACCAAAGGTAAGGGTCAATGCTTTGAGTTTTAAGAAGCCGATCCGCCGTTCTGAGGATGGCAAAAACCTCTGGAACGGCGGAAGCGTGAAAGTGTTTCTTCATTCCTTCAATTCTCCGTGCCTCGAAAGAGCTTACCTCCTTCCCTTGCCAGAGATCCCGCTGCGTTCCCTTGTTGGCACAGAACTGTGCAAAGAGCCGAAAACGGCGAGCAAGGTGCACCACAAGGAGCGAAGGAGAAAACCGGTATTCCATTAGACGATACGCATATCGAAGGGCAGAGGGAGCATCTCTTTCGCTCAAAGCATCGAGGAACCGAAAAAGGAGAACTTTCTCGCTCTGGGTAAAGAAGGCCTCAACCTCTTCCTTTGTCACCCGATTTCCTCTAAGCTCCTCAAGAAAGCTCACAATCTCCCCTCTCTGCAGTTCATACTCAGAAGCGAGGCGGAAAAGGGCTTCTCGCGCATCATCTTCAAAGACAAGGCCAAGACGCACTGCCTCCTCCCCTAAAAAGCGGAGAAATACCTCCCGATCTTCCTCTACTACAATCCAAGGAAATTTTTGCCAGAAAGGTTCTCTTAGCACTTCAGGGGAAGAAAGGAGGACAAAAAAGCTCTTCGAATACTGGGAGGCTTCCTGCGCAATTTGGAAAACCTTCTCTTTCTCAAGGTTTTCAAGGAGAACGACTCTAGCCCCAGGAAACAAAGAAGGAGAAGCAAGTTCTCCCCGTTTTTTGTCCCACTCTTCTCCCTGCCGAATCCATAAGATTTCTAAAGCACCGAACTTTTTGCGAATCTCTGGGACACACATCTCCTGGAAATGAGCTCGGGAAACACGACACTCACAAATGAAGAAGTTCCCAACAGGCTCCTCCCGTAACCACTCCTCAAATCGCTGCTTTACCAAAGGTTCGTACCCTCCCTCGCCCGAATAGAGGATAGTATTCTACTGCCCCATCGTGCAAGGTCACACGATACGGAATTCCTAACTTTTCAAGGAGAGCAAGAGTACGCTCATCAGGATGCCCATAGGGGTTCTCTCCAACCGAGATAACAACCAACTGGCAGCGGGAAGTTCGGATAAGGGACTCTAGAGTACTGTGGTAACTTCCATGGTGAGGAAGCACAAGAACATCAGTCTCAAGAAATGAAGGATTACGATCTACAAGCTCACCGCAAGCTTGCTCAGCGTCTCCACAGATGAGAACACGACCATAGGGAGTCGAAACCTTCAGAAGTAATGCTCTTCCACCCTGAGCAAATACGGGAAGAACCTCAAGGAAGACATTGGGGACAACTTGCAACCGTTCGAAAGAAGAAAAATCACAAGGCGTAAAGACCGGTGTCTCCGGAAAAGCTCTTCGTAAGGCAGAAACCCCACCGGCATGATCCATATGGTCATGGGTTAAGAAAATCCCTCGAATCTTCGTGATACCCCTAAACCGCAGGAAAGGGAGGAGAATACTCTCTCCTACATTTCCGTAGCCACGAATCACACCACCCGTATCAATAAAAAGACCCTCCTTCCCCATAAAGAAGCCACAGGCAAGACCCTGGCCAACATCGAAAACAAGAAAACTCATTTCTGGAAAAAAGAGGTTTTCCAAAAGTAGGCCCCCAAGTACAAGAGGGATCGTAGCCCAGAAAAGAAACCGTTTTCGCATGAAAAAACCGAAGAGCACAAGCACCACCATCCCCCATACGATGAAGCCCCAAAGGAGGAGATGGCCATTCTGGAACTCAAAAACCCAGTGAGGAACGGAATTCCTAAGAAAACGAGAAAGTCCAAGGAGGACTCGCAAGAGGAAACGGAGAACAGACCCAAGGAGTACACGACTCCCAGAGAAGATCCCCAAAAATGGAGCAAGGAGGGCAGCCAAAAGTACTATCTCAACAAGAGGAACAACAAGGAGATTCCCCAGAAACACTAAGGAGGTGAAGAGCAATCCATTTCCCACAAGAAAGGGAAAACCTACTAAGGTGGCACAGGAAGTAGTAGAGAGGGTTCCCAAGATATACCGTATGAATAAAGACTTTCGCGGCGTATCTGACGAGGCAAGCAACGGAACGAGAACTACAAGTCCTGTTGCGGAAGCAAAAGAAAGTTGTGCTCCAGGCATAAAAAGGATCTCTGGTTCAAGCAGAAACATGATAAAAAACGCAGAGAGTAGAACTCCTATAGTCGTTACCGTACGACCTACGCCTCGTCCCAGAAGGAGAAGACTAGCCATAAGCCAGGCACGAAGGGATGGAACCGTAAAGCCGCAAAAGGCGAGATACAAAAAGGTGACAGGAAATACGAAAAAAATCAGCAAACGACGAGGAAGGAACCTCCTACATACCGACCAGAGAAGAGTTCCAAGGAGAGCCATATGGAAACCAGAAACACAGAAGAGGTGGTACACACCCGTTTCCTGGAAAAGAGCGATCTCCCTTGCAAATTCTTTTCCCTTAACCCCAAAAAGCAGTGCTCCAAAAAGAGGGGAAACATCCTGGAGTTCTCTTGTCCACCTCGCAAGAAAACGTTCGCGTTGGACATAGGTCCAACGCAGAAAGGCAAACCAAGGATTCCAAGAAGGGATGGGGGTAACGGCTTTTACTTCGAGATACCCAACAATTCTCCTCTTAAAGAAAAAGAAACGCCAATCTACGCTTCCAGGATTCGCGCACGAGGAAAAACTTCGAAAACGTCCAGACACCTTAACCTTTTGAAAGAGGAGGTTCTCACAGGTTTTCTCCCCTCCTCGGAGGAGTACTGCAGGTGAGTATAGAGGAAAACCGCGAATACGAACAAGAAGGGATTGCTCATTCCGAGGAATCACGTATCCTTCAAGGACAAGGTGTACCCCCTCCTGTTGCCGAAAGAAATCTCTAGGGACCACAAGGGTCACTGCACAAAGGAGAAGACCAAAAATCCAAAAACTTGCGATAAAAAGCGGAAAGAACATGCGGGAAGGAAGCGTTATAGCTTCCATCACGACAACAACGCCGAAGAGGAGAAAAAGAGGCATCACGGGTAATCGAACATATACTCCTACAAGGAACCCTGAGACTGTACCAAAGGCAATCCAGAAAATAGGGTATCGGAAGACAGCAAGGGAGGGAAATACACCTTTCCCTCCCTTGCTACTCTTTTTAGGAGACAAGGTGTGCGAAGCGCTTTCGGAAAGACTCCACATCCATATTTGCCACCCGAGCCATAGTAGCTACGAGGTCAGGATTTTCGAAATCTTCTCTTTCAAGGCGAATCATGTACGAGCGGGCAACTTGGTACGCATACGAATTGGTATCGACGGTTCGGACACGGGTTCGACCGGTTACAGGATCCATGATCTCCTCGAAAGGAATCGGGTTGAGCCTTCCTCCAAGAATGCTGATCATGGCGCCTTTTCTCTTCATTTCCTCGCTGTAATCTCTACCTACAAGGTACGCCACCGCACCATATCCAAGATCCCGCGTATACTCGATGTCAAAGGGAATCGGAGGGGCACAACGAAGCTCGTATCCTACGTCCTTCGTGACAATCGTGATCTTTTTACCCCGTTCCTCAAAACGACGAGTGATTTCGTTTTTCAGAAGTTCTCCAAGAGGTACCTCAGCAAGACGAACATGTCCATGGGGGTCCCGCGGCAAAGATTTCCCAAGAATTCTCTCGATTTCTTCCACGTCTCCAAACTTCAAGGCAACGCCCTCCGCCACAATGGCAATGCCGTCATCTCTCCCAAGGGCCTTACGCTTAATCATCGCTGCTTCAATAACATCACACACGTCTTCAACCCGGATTTTACGATCGCCAAACTCCTCAGGGATAATGGTTAGCGTCGCTCCCGCAGCTTTCCCAGTTCCCAAAGCAAGATGCCCAGCCGAGCGGCCCATGATTACCACAAAGTACCAACGGTTCGTTGTTCGTGCGTCTTCCATGAGATTTTTAACAATGCCCGTAGCAACCTCGCGGGCCGTCTGGAAACCAAAAGTCGGCATATCCCCAGGAAGAGGGAGATCATTGTCGATGGTTTTTGGCACATGAGCAACATAGAGGTTTCCCCGCATAGCTTTAGCCACAATGCTGGCACTGAAGGCGGTATCGTCCCCACCAATGGTGACGAGGTATCCTACGTTAAGCGATTCCATGACTTTTCGGACATTTTCCACCTTTGCTTCGTCGATTGCTCCTCCCTTCACAAGGCTATCCCGTGCCGTACGAAGAATAGAGCCACCTTCAAAATGAATCCGAGAAACACGAGCAATGTCAAGAAAAACGATATGCGTCGCCGGATCAAAAGAAGTGCTCGAAATCCATTTAAAGCCATCGTAAATGCCAATAACCTCGATACCCTTTTTACAGGCTGCAATGGTCACCGAACCAATCACTCCATTGATACCTGGTGCTGGACCGCCCCCAACAAGAATTGCCAGTCGTTTGCCCTGCATCGCCACATCCTCCCTCTTCATTCATTGTGCTAACAAGGCCCTGGCTTTCGCCAGGAGATTCTCGACGGTAATGCCAAGCTTTTCAAGGACGAGCTTTCCTGGAGCAGAAGCGCCGAAGCGGTCAATGCCAACGACCTCACCCTCGCTTCCCACATATTTGTACCACCCAAGGGTCGCTCCAGCCTCAATAGCAAGGCGTTTCTTCACCCTCTTGGGAAGCACTTCCTCTTTGTAACTTTCAGGCTGTGCTTCGAAGAGCTCGAAAGAGGGCATACTGATTACCCGCACCCGAATTCCTTCCGCCGCAAGTTTTTCATAGGCTTCTAAAGCCACATGCACTTCAGAACCTGAAGCAAGAAGAATCAATTCAGGATCACCCTGAGAATTATCAGCAAGAATATAAGCACCCTTGTGTAGACCCTCAGCTTTCCCGTATTTGCTTTGGTCGATAATGGGAACATTCTGCCGAGTGAGGATGAGAGCCACTGGCCCTTTCTGCCAGGCAATGGCCGCTTTCCACGCTTCACGAGTCTCGTTTGCATCAGCAGGACGAATGCACACCATGTTCGGCATAACCCGAAAGCTCATGAGATGCTCCACTGGCTGGTGCGTAGGACCATCTTCGCCAACTCCTACTGAATCGTGAGTCCAAACGTAAATGACCTTGCAGTGAGAAAGTGCAGCAATACGCACCGCCGGACGCATATAGTCAGAAAACACAAAGAACGTTGCTCCAAAAGGAATAAGTCCACCATGAATGGCAATACCATTGAGGATGGCTCCCATGGCGTGTTCTCGTACTCCAAAGGCAATATTCCGTCCCTCGTATCCAATAGGTCCATCGACAAGGCCCTGCGTTTCAGAAGGCAAAGACGCAGGTGGTTGAAAGCTCCCTTTACCTTTAAGAGCAGTATTCGTCGAAGGATCAAGATCAGCAGAACCACCAACGAGAGAAGGAATACGGTCAGCCAAGATATTCAGGATTTTTCCACCCACTGAACGAGTCGCCACGGGTCCTATATCAGGCGTAAAAACAGGAAGGTCCCAGTCCCAACCCTCCGGGAGTTCGCCTCGTATCATCATTTGCAGGATTTTTGCCTCTTCAGGATACTCTTGGGCATAAGCCGCAAAAAGTTCTTGCCACTCTCTCTCCCTTTTCTCGCCCAAGTCGATGACTTCCCGCATGTGAGCGAGAACTTCAGGAGGAACATAGAATTCCCGATCCAGAGGCCAACTGAAGAATTTCTTTGTCTCTACGACTTCCTCAGGCTTCAGGGGTGAACCGTGGACCTCGAAAGTATCCTGCTTTGGACTTCCATAACCAATGTGGGTTGTCACCATGATAAGAGATGGATGCTCCGTATCCTTCTTTGCTTCCTCAATAGCCCGAACGATCGCTTCAAGGTCATTGCCATCAGGGACCTCAAGCACTTGCCATCCATAGGCAGTAAAATGAGTTTTCACATCCTCGGTGAAGCAAATTTTAGTCTCTCCTGAGAGACTTATGTGGTTATTGTCATAGAGGTAAATAAGCTTCCCAAGCTTCAGATGTCCAGCCAAAGAAGCGGCTTCCTGAGCCACCCCTTCCATGAGGTCACCATCACTCACTAAAGCGTATGTGTAATGATCGATGATGGGGAATCCTGGTTTGTTGAACCGCGCCGCAAGGTGAGCTTCAGCAATTGCCACTCCAACCCCAGTTGCAAATCCCTGCCCAAGGGGCCCGGTAGTTGTCTCTATACCACACTCCGGACACCGCTCTGGGTGACCTGGGGTGAGACTCCCCCATTGACGAAAGTTCTTAAGTTCCTCAAGACTCATCTTCTCATATCCACAGAGGTAAAGAAGGGCGTAAAGCATTGCCGATCCGTGACCGGCGGAGAGGATAAACCGATCCCGATTGAACCACTGAGGATTCTTAGGATTGTGCTTCATGACACGCCGAAAAAGGACGTACCCTATCGGAGCAGCTCCAAGCGGTAGCCCTGGATGACCAGACTTTGCCTTTTGAATCGCATCCAAGGCCAGCATACGAATGGTGTTGACCGCAAGTTGCTCGAGAGTTACCCCCACGTTTCCTTCACTCCTTTCTCCGCTGTCGCCCTTTATTATATACCAGTCATAATCCAGATACTCGTTCTGCTTCCTTCTTTGCAATACGGCACCAGGCGGTAACGTTCTCCGGATCCCCGCCTATGGTGTGATTGTCCTTCATGATGACCTCTACCCGACATCCTCTGGTAATTTCAAGAGCCTCACGAAGCGTTTTGCGAATGTACTCTCTGTCAATCTGTGGAGTGGCAAGATAAGCAGGATTCGGCTTTAGAGAGTAAATGTACGCATCTTGAAGGTATTCAGCCATTTTCCTGAGATCTGCCCAAGGAGAGACTGAAATCCGCCGCAAACGGGGAAAGCGCCGTACGATATGCCAACGGGAATGGAGAGGCTCGCAACACCCATAACAGTTGAGGCCAAAGCGCTCAAGAAGGGCATACTGGTAGGGAAAAATGAACTCCTCAAACATTCCCGGAGAGACATAACAAGTTTCTTGGCTCTCTGCAAAACCCCACATATCAATGGTCCGAACATGGACACCGTCAAAATCGCTTTGGGGCAATTCATGGGTATATCCAAAGCCTCCCGAACCCACGTATGTTCCATCATTGTTGAGAGCGAGAAGGTTTTGTTTCTCCAGGAAATCAAGCTTAGCCAGATGCCCATCTCGAAGGAAGGCCATGAGTGTGTGGAGTTCCCGAGGGTGATCGTACATGTCAAGCATGACTTGTTCCATTCCCCGAAGAGTGACAAGAGTCCACGTCATACCAAGAGTCCACCACCAAGTCGTTTTTCTCCGAACAAAAAGGATACCCTCGAAGACCTCTTGGGCGAGAACAAAGAGTCTTTCGCTTGCTTCCTCGTTAATACGGATTTCCGGAAAGTGGAGCTTATCCATCTCTCGGTAATCCTTAAGTGGTGGATCCCAGCGGTATGAACCTCGCTCCTCGGTTTTTATAATTCGTTCCTCGAGTCCCCAACCAGTCTCTTCATAAACATACGGAACATCAAAGTACGGCTCTATAACCTTATCGTCCCCCATGCACGCTCCCCAGAAAATCTCTTTACGAAGAGACATCTCCCAATGACGAGCAAGTCGTCCTCTACAGGCAAGACTTGAAGGTGGAATGATTTCATTCCAGCCGTTTTCCGGATCACAGAAAACAACCGGACGAGTCTCCTCAAGAGCGTTATGCCGATACCAGAGTTCTCGCTTCTCGCGCTGCTCTGGCAACTCCGAAAGTTCCCATACTCGACAAGCGAGGGACCAGAGAATTTCCCGCTCCTCCGAAGTGATCCGAACTTCTTCAGGCTGAAACGACACCCGATACAGGGAAGCTGCTGTCTGGTCGGTCACAAATGCTTCGCCTCCTCTCCCATTATACCCAAGAAAAACACTGTACAGTGAATCCGCTTTCCGATATAATTTAGAAAAGGGGAGAAAAGTTTTGGCCCTCGGAGAGCGCCCTAAAGTAGTACTACACCATCAAGAACTACACGGAACTTTCTTGGATCTTGGCGGTGTGGTGACGAGAATGGCCCTCAGGATGTGTTGCGTTCCTTGCTCTTTCCCCAGAGTTTTCCACAAAAACGTTTTCAGCAATCCCGTCGAGCATCTTGCGCAACTCTCGAGAGCACCGCTTGTGCACTCTGGTATAGGTACCCACCTTGTGGATGATCCTTCCTGGGCCGATATTGGCGCTCTATCGTCTCTCCTACACGAACCCTTGAACAAAGCCCGTGAAGACGTACCAACGAATTTGTTCTTCAATGAGGCACACATGCCGTGCGGCGCAAAAACCATAAAACCGGGAGGTGAGAGAGGAACACAAATGACGCTTTCCTGTTTCAATCCGAAAACGGAAACGTGATCTTGCGATGGGAGGGATGATAAACATGCGGCGGAGTTTCTTTGTGGTGGCGCTTGTATGTGTGCTTCTTAGTAGCGCCCTTGTTCTTGCCCAAGAGAAGAAACCAGCAGAGGGTATGTACTTCCGTCTTGTTACCCATGGTGGTGATGACCCCTTCTGGGCCGTGGTACAGAAAGGTGCTATGGATGCCGCAAAAGAACTTGGATGCAAAGTCGACGTTGACCTGTGTGGTGGCGACCTTACCCTCCAGCTCAAACGTTTTGAAGAAGCAGTGGCTATGAAGCCAAATGGTATAGCACTTGTGATTAACGATGATACTGCCTGGGACGAACCGGTACGGAGAGCCTTAGAACAGGGCATTCCAGTGATTGGCATGAACAACGACGACTCAGAAGGAGCGGTGGGCAACCCTCGCCTGTGCTACATCGGCCAGAACGAAAAGGCCGCTGCGTATCGATTGGCTCGAAGACTCTTTGACGAGGCCAAAGCGCGAGGCATTGACCTTTCGAAGGCCCATGTAGCGATGGCTGCTGAAGTTCCTGGAGCAAATTACGCGAAGATTCGAGCAAGTGGTATCCTTGAAGCTATGAAAGAATACGGCATCACTTCTTACGAGATTATCGACGCTGGAGGTCTTGAAATGACTACCGTAGAATCCCGAGAAACTGCATACCTCCTCGCTCATCCTGAGACAACCTTCCTCATTGGTCTTGGAGGCATCTGCACAGACCGTATCACTGCTTCCTTAAAAGCAGCAGGAAAGCAGCCTGGAGAAATCATTGCTGGTGGCTTCGACACCACACCTGATACCCTTGCTGGTATTAAGGAAGGATACATTACCGCCACCATTGACCAGCAACAGTACCTCCAGGGATACTTTGCGGTGTATGTTCTGTATCTCTACAACAAGTACGGCTTTACTCCCAACATTGACACCGGCGGGTATCTAGTCGACTCTCCTGAGAAGATTGCCCTTATCGAAAAACTTTCACCAGAGCATATCCGTTAACCTATCAACCCCCGGGCGTTTACCCGGGGGTTGATGACATAAGGAGTGACCGAAGTGGAGTGGGTACGGAACTTTCTGCGATATCGAGCATCAAGCACTTTCCTTGTTTTTGTGGGCCTTGTCATTTTTTTCGCTTTGCTCACTCCAAATTACCTCTTTATTGATCGCCGTAACATTGCTGCTTTGGGGAAACTTTTTCCTGACCTTGGCATCGTCGCTCTTGGCGTCGGGGTTCTTATGATCTGCGGAGAATTCGATCTTTCAGTGAGCTCTGTTTTACCGTTCTGCTCTTATGTCTTTGTCCGGCTCCTTTACCGAGGAACACCACCCTTTTGGGCTTTTTGGGCTGCTTTGGGAGTAGGAGCACTTCTTGGTCTTGTCAATGGTCTTGTCACCGTCAAGACCAAAATGCCCTCCTTTATCACTACGCTTGGAACTATGATGTTCTGGCGAGGTGTGCTCTACATCTGGTCAAAAATGATGCCAGCAGGCATTCGCAATCTCGTCCCGTCGGGATCGCCCTTTGAGCGAACCTTTGCAGGAACGATAGGACCTTTCTTCCCAGTACAAGCCCTGTGGTTTGCCCTCTTTGCCGTCATCCTCGGTATCCTTCTCCACTACCACCGTTTTGGAAACTGGATCTACGCCACAGGAGACAACCGGGATGCAGCCAGAGCTATGGGAATTAACACCGATCTTGTGAAGACTATCTGTTTCATGATTGTGG
>JANXBI010000013.1 GCA_025060675.1 Candidatus Caldatribacterium sp. | reverse complement strand
CTATTTGGTATGACTCTTTTCGGTGACCTCTTCAATTCCCGTCAGAAGCTCGCCCTCATTACCTTCGCCGAAAAAGTCCGGAAAGTCTATACCCAGATGACCGAACAAGGGGCTGACCCTGAGTTTGCCAAGGCGGTGGTGACGTATCTGGCTATTATTTTTAACCGCTTGACAGACAAAATCGCCAACTTGGTTGTCTACAATGTTATTGGCGAGAAAATCGAGCATGTGTTCGGACGCCAAGCCTTACCAATGGTGTGGGATTACATCGAAGTCAACCCTTTTACTGATGTCGGCTGGCTTAACATGCAAGAATGGGTAGAACTTGTCCTCATCCACCTCACCTGTATCCCACCAGTGGAGGAGGAAACGTGATGAAAAAACGTGAGGAGATCGAGGAGATTCTCCGGGAACACAAAGCCGAGCTCCGGGAGAAGTACGGTGTTTCCGAGATTGGTCTTTTTGGTTCCTCTGTGCGTGGCAGGGAGCACCGCCGCAGCGACGTGGACATTCTGGTGGAGTTTGATACTGTACCGGGCCTCCTCAAATTCCTGGAATTAGAGGAATACCTATCGCACCTCCTGGGTGTTCGGGTGGACCTTGTGCGCCGGGCGTCCATCCGCAAGGAACTCCGGGAACGCATCCTGAGTGAGGTGAGAACACTATGAACATTCTGGTAGTGGCAGAGCAAAAACTCTCTACCCTAAGGCCAGGAATCTGGGAAATGGAGAAAGGAGAAACCCACCATGACTGAGGTTTTGCGCGGCACGGCCACAGAACTCCCCTACCCGGATAACTACTTTGACGCGGTGTTTACTGACCCACCTTATTATGATAATGTACCGTATAGCGACCTTTCGGACTTTTTTTATGTCTGGTTGAAACGTACCCTTGGCGACCTTTACCCAGACCTTTTTGCCACACCGCTTACCCCCAAGAGCGACGAGATGGTAGCCGATGCCAGCAAAGCCGGCGGTATGGAAGAAGCAAAACGCCGTTTTGAAGAGAAGCTCACCCAGGCTTTTCGGGAAATCCGTCGAGTCCTCAAACCCGAGGGGATTGCGGTCATCGTCTTTGCCCACAAAACCACCGAAGCCTGGGAAACGGTGATTCAGGCCCTCTTAGAAGCTGGGCTTTACCTTACTGCCTCCTGGCCCATCCACACCGAGATGGAGGCGCGGCTTCGGGCGCAGGAGTCAGCGGCCCTGGCTTCAAGCATCTACATGGTCTGCCGTAAAAGAACTGAGGACGAAACTGGAGATTTTGCCGAAGTCCGAAAGGAGATCGAAGCCCGAGTGCGGGAGAAGCTCAAGCAATTTTGGGAAGAGGGTATCCGCGGGGCAGATTTCTTCATGAGCGCCATCGGGCCAGCAGTTGAGGTTTTCGGGAGGTATTCCCGGGTAGAGAAGGCAAGTGGAGACCTGGTAAGCGTGCGGGAACTCTTAGAGTACGTGCGGAAAGTGGTGGGTGAGTTTGCCCTGGAACGGATTTTGCATTCAGCCCAACTCGGAGGGGTAGATAACGAAACCCGCTTTTACCTTCTCTGGCGCTGGATGTATAACCACACACAGGTGCATTTTGACGAAGCGCGTAAACTTGCCCAGAGCGTGGGAGTGGAACTCGAGAAGCTCTGGGGGAATCTGGGCTTGGTGAAAAAGGACAAGGAGCACATCGCCGTCCGGACTCCCCAGGAACGGGGGAAGGAACTTGAGCAAAATGCTTACTTTGCGAGCATGATTGACGCACTCCACTATGCCCTATGGCTCTGGACAAGGAACGACCAGGAAGGACTCGCCAAGCACCTTGCAGCAACCTATGGGGGAAATGAAATTTTCTGGCAGGTTGCCCAAGCAATAAGCGAGGTACTACCTGAGGGAAACAAAGAAAAGCAACTCCTGCAGGGATTTCTCTCAGGGAAAAAGACGCTTACCTGGGCAGCCTCCCAGCAAAGAGACCTCTTCTCATGAGAGGCTCTTTAGGAAGGTTTCTTCTGGGGGAGGATAAGACGTGAAACCTTGGTATGAAGTCGTCGTCCCACATCGGGACATTCGTGAAGGGAAGTTTAGCGAAGCCGTTTTCGCTGCGGACCTTTCTGACGTAGCGGCTGGCCGTGGGCCTTTCGAGTACTGGGATGCCACACACTTTTTCCGTACTACGTATCCCACCCAGGGCCTTCGGCGACTCCTTTCCTCGGTCTTTTCCCGTCTTGCTGGAGAAGAAAGAGGCGAAGCAGTTATCCAGATTGAAACTCCCTTCGGCGGAGGAAAAACACACAGCCTCATTGCTTTATACCACCTCTTCAAACATGGAGAAGAGGTGCGACAAAACATCCCTGAACTCCTCGGAAGAGAAGATATCCCGGAAATCCCCAGAACGAGGGTTGTTACCTTTGTGGGTACCGTACCTGACCCCCTCAGGGGCAGAACCCCTTGGGGAGAACTTGCTATGGCGCTTGGCCAGTACGACCTTTTACGCGAACACGATGAAAAGCGTCGTTCCCCAGGAAGAGAACTCCTACACCAATTAATCGGTGACGTCCCCACTCTCATCCTAATGGATGAAATCGCTGAGTACCTTGTCAAAGCGAAAGACTTCGCTGACCAGGTACTCATTTTCCTGCAAGAGCTCACTGAAACAGTGAAAGCGCTCCCTCGATGTGTCCTTGTGGCCACTCTCCCCTCCAGTGTCCCTTACGGGGAGGAGGGAGAACGGGCACTTCGGCAACTTGAGCGGATTTTTGGGCGAGTGGAGACAATCTACACCCCTGTGGAAGGGGAAGAGATTTACGAAGTCATCCGTCGGCGTCTCTTTGAACCCATCACTGACCTTTCTTCCGTACGAAAGACGGTGCAAGAGTTTTTCGAAATGTACCAAAGACTGAAAGATGATTTACCTCGAGAAGTGCAAGAGGTCTCTTACCGTAATCGAATGGAAAGGGCCTATCCTTTCCATCCCGAACTCCTTGACATCCTTATCGAACGTTGGGGAACCATTCCCACTTTCCAGCGCACCCGTGGGGTTCTACGGTTCCTCGCAGAAATTGTCGCTGACCTCTATCGCAGAAACGACCCTACGCCGCTTATTCTCCCCTCCCATATCAATCTGGGAAATCCCACCATTCGGGAAGAACTCCTCAAACACATTGGCAGCGAGTTTGAGGGTGTTATCGCTGCAGATATCGCTGGCACCGGTGCTAAGGCACCCAAAGTTGACCAGGAAATCGGCTCAGAGTACGCTCGTTTTCGAGTGGGAAGTGGCCTTGCCACTGCCATTTTTTTCGGGTCCTTTAGCGGAAGCGAGAAAAGGGGGGTAAGCGTACAGCGTCTGCGCTTAGCAGTGCTCCACCCAAGCATCCATGTCGCCCTTATCGGGGATACCCTGCACCGTCTGGAAGAGGTCCTCTGGTACCTGCACGAAGAGAAAGGACTGTATTCTTTTTCCTCTCAACCGAACTTAAATCGTATCATCGTGGAAAAAGAGGAAGTAGTAAGCGAGGAAGATATTCAGAGAGAAATCCGCAAACGATTAGAGAATTTAGCAGGAAAAGAATGTCGAGTCTTCCTCTGGCCTCAGATACTTGTTAATATTCCTGACACAAAGGATTTGAAGCTCGTTATCCTTCCACCTAATGGGGGCCAAAAAGAGGAGATTAAGGCACTCCTTAAAGACCTCTTCAGGAAAGCAGGCTCTTCTTTCCGCACTTACCAGAACACAATTCTTGTGCTTCTCCCCGACCAGGACGAGTTCCAAAAACTCAGACAGGATGTCAAAAGGCTTTTGGCCCTTCAAGCTGTGGAACGGGATGCTCGGCTCGCGCAACAGCTTTCCGAGGAGAAGAAAAGCTGGCTCAAAAGCCGGATAAGGGAACTCGAGGATGGTATCCCTTTTCAGATATTTGTAACCTACCGGCGTTTGGCCAAAACCGAGAAAGAGAGCTGGTTTGACCTTGGTATCCCCACCGTAGGTGAACGAGGTTCCCTGAGCAAACGGGTCCTCGACTTCCTGAAAAGCCAGGACTACCTCGTTGAGACCATTGCTCCCCATAATCTACTTCGGAAAGCTATGCCTGAAAACGAAACTGTACGTCCTCTACAGGACATCATTGAGGCATTCCTGCGGTACCCAGACTTGCCAATGGTTGCAAGCGAGGAAACCATTCGCGAAGCCATCAGGCGTGGCGTTAAAGAAGGAATTTTTGGTCTCCGCACTTCAGAGAAGACCTATTTTCAGGAGTCTCTTCCTGAAACCGTGTGGGATGACAAAGAAGCGGTGCTCGTCCGCAAGGAGGCCATTGCCGTCCCTCCAAAAGGAAGCGAGAAAGTCGCCACTCCAGACATTTCATCAACAAAGCCAGAACTCTCAAAAGAGAAGGGACCCTCAACCACAACTCCACCCCCTATTCCACCGGCAACCAGAGGGTATTCAAGCGTCTACCTTAAGGTTAAGATTCCCTGGGATAAACTCTCAGATGTCTTGCGTGGAGTCATTACCCCTCTCCACAGTGAGCGCGCTGAGTTGACAGTGATTTTTGAAGTTCAGGCTCAGGCCCGTTCTCCGGAGGGTATCCAAAGCTCCACCCTTGAAGGAAAGGTAAAAGAGACTCTTCGACAAATTGGAGCTGAAATCATAGAAGAAAGGATACAGTGAGCCTTTTCTGCTATTGCCTGCTCTATCAAGCTTTGACGCTTTCAAAGCGTTTATAGCATCAAATCCTCCTTCTCCAAGAGACAGAAGGGAGTTGTCCCTACCCGTGCCATATAATGTAGGCGTAGGGAGACAGAAAAAGGGGGTGTTCAAGTCGAGGTGAGGCAGACAAAGTACGGGCGTAAACCAGGGTGAAAATCAACACGTAAAGGAGGGAATCAAACCATGGGAAGGCGGAGTGTTGTTTTTCTTTTTCTGGGTATTCTCATCCTTTTCGTACCCCCGGGCTGGGGTGAAGATGACCTCAGTGTCACAGAGGTACTGCGTATCAACGTGCAACAATCCTATGGTGAAGCCCAAGGTGTCACCATCCCTTTTGAAGCATGGGTTGTTTCGACCCTTAACGCTGCAGGTTTTCAAGGTTTTTCCGAGGAATTCGCAGGTGGAACGCTCTCTATCGAAGCGAAGGGAGAACCACTGGGTGCAGAGTACCCTCCTGAGGGCTTCCTCTACACTGGCGCAAGAGTGGAGGGGACCATAACCCTCGAAGTCCAGGGGAAAACGTTGACCGAGTGGTTCTCAGGGTCCATATACCCTCCCTACAGCGTATCCGAGGGTTCTCCCTCTCCTGAGGGAGCGCCTTTTGAAGCCGCAGTAGAAGTGCCCTTTCGCTCAACCTTGCTGAAAGTTATAGCCACAGCACAAGAAACGACGGATCCGGTTATTGCTGCGCTGAGTGCGCAAGATGTAAGTATCCGCAAAGCTGCTGCTTTAGCCCTCATAGAGATAAAGGATCCAAGGTCAGTTGAGCCTCTCATTGCAGCATTAGGGGATGAAGACAAGGACGTTCGCTTCATAGCAGCCTCAGCTCTTGGAGTCATTCAAGACCCAAGGGCCATAGAGCCACTCATTGGAGCATTGGGGGATAAGGACACAGAGGTTCGTGAAGCTGCAGCTTCATCGCTTGGGAAGATTGACCCTCAGTGGAGGGAAACTGAGGGGGCAAAAAAAGCGGTTTTGAAGTTCATCGCTGCGTTAGCGGATGAGGATGCAAACATCCGCCAGGGGGCAGCTGAGGCCCTTGGGGAGATGAAAGACCCAAAAGCAGTAGAACCACTCATTGCAGCCTTAAGAGATGAGGATGTAGGTGTCCGCTTCGCAGCAGCTTTGGCTCTTGGAGCAATCAAAGACCCAAAAGCAGTAGAACCACTTATTACCCTATTGCAAACACAAGATGCAGTTGGTGTTCGTTGGGCAGCAGCTTCTGCTCTTGGGTCCATTGGAGACCCAAAAGGAATAGACCCACTCATTGCGGCCCTGAGCGATAAAGAGGCAGCCGTTCGCTGGGCAGCAGCTTTGTCCCTCAAAGAGATGAGAGACCCAAAGGCGGTAGAACCACTCATTGTGGCCTTGAAAGACGAAGACGCAACAGTCCGTTTGACAGTAGCTTCAGCCCTTGGAACCATTCAAGACCCAAGAGCCATAGAGCCACTCATTGCGGCGCTGGGGGATGAGGACGAATACGTTCGCGAGGCAGTAGCCTCCGCCCTTCGGGAGATAACCGGGGAGGATTTTGGTCTAGAGCAAAAGGCGTGGGCTTCCTGGTGGGAAAGGAACAAAGGGCAATTCGCTCGATGACCTTTTCTTGCCAAAGCGAAAGCACTGCACATTGTCTCAGTACAAGGCGGCATAGAGAGCATTTGACCCCATCAGTGGTCAGCCCTGGGTACATGTCCTTCCTTTGGAAATGGCTGAGTGGGTGTTTCGGGGCATCTGCCAGGGACAAAACCTTTTCCCCAACCAACATCCCACGAAGTTCCTTTAGTAGAAAGGGGAGCCCAGGGGTTTCGCTCCCTTTCCCCTTGACGCTCCCCTCACCACCTTGCTACAATTTCCCCGGAGCCGGTGTAGCTCAATGGCAGAGCAGCGGAATCGTAATCCGCAGGTTGTCCGTTCAAGTCGGATCGCCGGCTCCAAGTTTTTCTCACAACCGCAGAACCTTGCTCCCCAGATAGCGCAGCTCTCCTCACACCCGGAACACAGCCACCGCTTCTTGGAGTTCCTGAGCAAGCCTACTTAGGGTCTCAACTGCAGACGTGATTTCCTCAAGCGACGCACTCTGCTCCTCTGTGGAGGCAGAAACTTCTTCACTTGACGCAGCATTCTCTTCAGCAATGGCTGCAAGGGAGGCCACCTGCTCGGCAATGGTAGTGATGTTCCCGGCAATCGCCGCCACTGCCTTGGCAATGTCCCCAGAGGAACGGGTGACTTCGTTTTGGACACCCTCCATATCCTCTCGGGTTTTCTCAAGAACATCACGGGACGCAGCGATACGCGAGATTGCCTCCCGAACTTTCGCAATGGCCTGGATGATGGTGGTAAGACCCCGGACAACGTTCTGCGCTTGAGCAACCCCCTCAGTCACCTCAGCGCTTGTTCTCTCCATGCGGCGTACCGCGTCTTGGGTATCCCTTTGGATTTCGGCAATGAGTTGGGCAATCTGTTGAGCTGCCTGAGCAGACCCTTCAGCGAGCTTGCGCACCTCTTCCGCCACCACAGCAAAACCACGTCCTGCCTCTCCAGCTCGAGCAGCTTCAATCGCCGCATTAAGCGCAAGGAGGTTCGTCTGCTCAGCAATCCCAGTGATGACGTCGACAATCCTGCCAATCTCTTGAGAGCGGCCCTCGAGTTTACCAATGCTCTCACTAGCCTCTTGGGAGATTTGAGCAATACGCCCAATGCTCTCCACAAGGAGATTCAGAGTCTCCTGGCCTTTCTCCGCTTCCTTGGCGACACTCTGACCCTCTCTCACCGCCTCTTCGACGTTCTTTGTGACCTCCGCGAGGGCTTCGGCATTCTTTCCAATCCGTTCTTTGAGCGTCACCTCAAGGAGGTTGAGGTTCCTCTTTGAGAGTTCCTCGATGCGACGAGCTTCTTCACTTATTGCGTGGACCCGCTCATTGAGCCTCTGGAGTTCCTCACCTTGGCGGCTTGCTCCATCAGCCACCTGGGCAATGGTTTTGGCGACTTCCTGGGTCGCTCGGGAGACTTCCTGCACAGAGGACGTTAACTCCTCACTTGAGGCCGCAAGGGTTGTGGCGTGATTTGCCACCCTACCCACCACTCCTTTCCAGTTCTGGACCATCTGAACGAAAGCTCTGGCCATCGCACCAAGCTCATCCTTGCGAGCTGTATCTGCCAAATCCCCACAAGAAGCAAGGTCCCCCTGCGCGAGAGAGCGAAGATACAACGCCATGCGCTTTATGGGGGCGACGAAGTTACCACTCAAGACGAAAGCAAGGAAAGCCACAACAACCCCAAAAGCAGCAAGGAGAAACGAGGAAAACCGTACCTGCATCTGAACCGGCTTGAGGAGCTCAGCCACGGGGAAGGTTCCCACTACTCGCCAGTTTTTCCAATTCTCCTCTGAGAAATACCGGTAAGGAGCTACCTTCGCAAAGAGGGCAAATGTATCCACCCCCTGAAAGGTGTATCGGACAATACCCTCATCCTTCTTGAAGTGTTCGTCCAAAAACCCAAGGCCCACGTCTTTGAGGGTTTTCCCGATGAGGCTTTTGTCAGGGTGGCTAATGAAATCTCTGTGCTCTGCACAGTACACGAATACATAACCACTCTCTGCAAAGCGGACGCCAGAACTTGCCTCATCTCCAAGTTTTGCAGGGTCCATCCGGAATCCCACAACACCAATAAACTCCCCATTCTCGTTGTACACTGGGGCAGAGACGTTGAGAACGTACACCCCAAGGTCCCGAGACACCCGAATGTCACTAAGGTAAGGTTTCCCCGTTTCTTTTGGTACCTTGAACCAGTCAAGGTCACTCTTGTTTTCACCGACTTTCCCCTGAGAATCAGCCACCTGAACGCCAGAGGCATCAAGGAAAGAGGCAGAGAGCACAAGAGGATGGTTTCTCACAAACTCTGCAAGAACCTTCGATTTCTCCTCGTTTGAAATGGTGGAAGAACGGATACGGAGATCCTGGGCTAGAAAGAGCGCATACTCAATATTTCGGGAAAGGGTTGCAGCAAATTCTTTGGCCACCTTCGCGACGATGATTTCAGCATTAGCGAATTCTCGACTGGTTAGCGCCTCCTGGAAACGGTTAGCGCTAAACCATGTCAAGAACGCAAGGGGTGCAAGGGACAGGAGGAGAAAAAGCACAAGGAGCTTCCCCCGAACACCAAAAGAAAATACTACTTTTTCTCCTTTCTCCATCAGAAAATACCTCCTCTCGTTCGGCGAATCCAAGAAGCACATGGCATTCTCATCCTACCATATCTTTACTGTATTTTGCTCCTCTTGACTTTCGAACAATCCTTCATTCCCTGTGGTACAATACGGCCATGAGCCTGAGAAAGATGCTATACGCTGACCTTGCCCTTCTTGGAGTTACGGCAATCTGGGGAGCAACTTTCGTAACCATGAAAAACCTCCTTACGAGCACTCCCCCTTTGACCATTCTCTTTTGGCGGTTCCTTGTGGCTTTTGGCGTTCTTGTGAGCCAATTCCGACCACGGTGCTTTAGGACTGTGAAAGCAGGGGTGCTC
>JANXBI010000058.1 GCA_025060675.1 Candidatus Caldatribacterium sp. | reverse complement strand
ACTCCACCAGGGGTTAAGTATGTTGCGAGAAGCGTACCTTTCGAACTGTATTTTCGCACAACTTTTGTTCTCTCAAAGGAGATGTAGATGTTGCCGTCTTCGTCAGCCACGATTGCTCGTGGCTCTTCTTGCGGGATGGTGAAAAGAGATGTTCCTAAACCCGAAAAGTTTCCTGCACTCCAAAACCTTACTTCGTTATGTCTCAAAGCGTAAAGGTTTCCCTTTCCATCCAAAGCCAAATCGCGGTACGCAAGAGTGCCACCAAACTCTGCAATCTTTTCCCCATTACTGGCTCGGTAAACGTGAATTCCTGATGCTCCTCTACCACCCTCGGTTGCAACGAAAACCCTGTCTAAAGACGCACTGGCGACGATGCCCCTATAATCCAGGGAGCCTCTGCTGTCAGCCCTCCATGCTATGGACCCATCACGGTTAAATTTGATGATACCCCTGTTTTGGTTCGTGCCGGATAAGTATTGCACAGTCACATACAAGTTTCCAAACTCATCTAAAGCAACTCCACCGCCTGCAAGAGAAGCGCTTGAGGTTGTGAAACCACTGGGCGAAATTGAAAGTTTTTGAACGGATGTTCCCTTCAGCGAAACTGTATCCGCAAACACGCCTACATTGTTGCTGCCATAAGCGATGAAGATTTGACCTGCTTGAAAAGGTGCAGCTGAAACTGTAAACGAAGCCAATAACAACACTCCTACTGAGAAGATGAACTCCCTTCGCTTACTGAACATAGAATTCTCCCCTCCTTCCTTTGTTTTAGGTTCGGTCGAGGTGTCCTTCAAGCAAATCTCCAGCCAAGCAGAAGCACAAGATGAGGGCGAACCTCTTGATGAGATGATTTACCCATTTTACTCGAGTTTGTCAATGCATTGCCATAAGCGACTTGTGAGCGGTAATCTTTTGCCGGAAAGTGGCTTTCCCTAACACCAAAATTCGCTCTCCGAAAACTTGAGTTCGTCGACTTTGAAAGCCAAATCGTGGCTTGTCGAAAGCAGTCACCACTAAAGTTGAGCCTGTAAAATTCACCCCGCAATCCCTAACAATTGCTTGACTCGCTTCTGCAATTCTGAAAGTTCGATGACAGGTAAGTTCTCTGTTCCGACAAGGTTTCTCAAACTGACT
>JANXBI010000069.1 GCA_025060675.1 Candidatus Caldatribacterium sp. | reverse complement strand
CATTGCCCGCATCTCCAAGAGCAGCTTCTCCATCCTCTGGGAGACGAGGTGGAGGCTTTGGCTCTGCTCCTCAGACCCCTTGGCCACCTGGGCAATGGTCTGGGCAATTTGGTCTCCAGTGGAGGCGATTTCTCGGGAAGTGTGCTCCAGACGGCCCATCCCCTCGATGATCGCCCAAGCAGCATGGGCAACCTCCTTAAGGAATCCCCGAAGGGACTGCGAGGCCTCACCAAGAGAAGCGAGGAGCCTCCCAAACTCATCGTCCCGCTCACGTCCCGTCTCCCTGGTTAGGTCCCCCTTCTCGAGGGTCGCAGCAAAAGCCAGAGCTTCCCCAATAGGTACGGTGACACTTCGAGAAAGGAAAAGCCCCAGAAGCAGGGCAAGAGCAATCGCGAGAACCACAACCCCATAAAGGAGACGGGAAGAGCTCCTGTTGACCTCTCCAACCCGGGCAAAGGAAGCCTCAAGAAGGGTAAAGACTTCCTCGTTCACCGCTTCCATAGCTTCCGCAAGGGACCTACGGGATTGCTGCATAGCCGCAAGAGCTTCCTCATTCTCCTCAAGAAGCGCCGCAATCCGCTCAGTCTTCGCCACCGTTTCACGCCACCCATCCTCGAAGGGTTTCCAACGCTCGTTGAGGAGGCCCTGCGTGGCAAGGACGCTGTAAGTCTTTGGGAAATCCTCTTCGAGGAATTTCCGGAAGGCCACGATACTCTCCTCAACCTTCTCCTGTGCTTTTTTCTGCTCCTCCCCCGAAAGGAGGAGGAAGTTCTTCCGTTCCCCGTTCATCACGCTGAGACGCTCGACCATCTGGCTTGGGCGGAGTTTTTCAAGGGCAGCACTCAAAGAACTAAAGGAACGATACACCTCTGTGAACTTCTCCTCCCGTTCCTTTCCCGATGCTTGGGAAACTTCAAAGAATGCTTTCCACTTCGCCTGAAAGTCCTGGACCTTCTCGATTAAGGTTTTCTTCGTCTCCTCAGAGAGAACCGTTGACGCCTTGGTACTTTCCTGGAAACTCTGAATGGAGAAATCGATGAGCCCAGGGAGTTCCCCTTTGGGGTCCGAATTCGCCAGGTACCGGAGGACGAAAAAGAAGGTGTCATTAGCGGGTTTGGCGATTTTCTTCATCGAGTCATCGACAAGCTTTGTAAAATTCATCATGACCCTCACGGGCTCATCCAAAGCGATTGCCTTCTCGTTCCTCTCCCGCAACGTCACAAGGTATTCCTGATGGATGGCTCGGACTCTCGCCGTTTTCTCCTCGTAGTCAAGGTACGCCTTCTCGAGCTCTTCGAGTTTCCCAAGGAGGGAACTGCCCTTAGGAAGCGCGTGAATCCGGTACGGGAAAGCCTCTTCTCCCCAAGAGGCAAAGTATGGAGAACCCCGAAAAGCATCACTCTCGCTCCCCAGACGGAAAGCTTCCAAATACCCCAGGAAACGTTCCCGAACCCCGGCAAATCCCTTCTCCCTCTCCGGTAGGGACTCCACACTCTCCTCAGCAAGATACGCAGCAACCAGGCTCTCGTTTTGGGCAATGAGGTCCTTAAGCCGTGAGAGTGCTGCAACAAGGGGCACAGATTCCTCAACCCCTTTGAAGGACGAAGAAACTTGGGAAAGTGAAAGAAGCGCCACAACTCCTCCAAGAGCGGCAAGCAAAGCAAGCACTGCAAAACCTAAACGAAGCTTGGTCCGCACAAGCATTCCACCCACCCCCACCCTCGTTTCTTGAAGCTATATTACCGGAAAAACCGCCCCTTGGGAAAGGCTTCCCCCAGACAGAGGCCTCGTCACCGCTTTGGCAGGGAGTGGCAGGATTGGGGGAGACCCCATACCGAACTCCATTGAGAAAAACCCGTACAGGGGTATAATATAGGTGGAGAAAGGGCGTGAGCGCCGTGCTGAAAATGAAGGTTCAGGGTCTCATGTTCGACCAAAAAAGCGCCATGGCCGTCGTCGTCCTCGTCGACGAAGAGGAGAAGCGAAGCCTCCCCATATGGATTGGTCTCTTCGAGGCTCAGGCAATACTCCTTGGTCTCCAGGGCGTACAGACTCCCCGTCCGCTCACCCACGACCTTATGGCCTCAGTCATCCGGAGCATGGGAGGGGAGCTTGAGAAGGTCGTCATCACCAAAATCGTGGACAACACGTTCTACGCGCTCCTTTACCTCAAAATCGATGGCCGGGAAGTCACGGTGGATGCCCGTCCAAGCGACGGTATTGCTCTGTCGCTACGCATGGGAGCTCCCATCTACATTTCTGAGGAAATTCGCAGTTCCACAACGGTCGCCATGGGCGAAATCGACGACAAAGAGATAGAAGAGTTCCGCCAGTTCCTCGAGAATTTGAAACCCGATGACCTTAGGAAGTACCTCGGCTACGAGACATAAGTGGTACATTGGTGTCCTTGGGCAACATGCCCCAGAGGAACCCATCCTTTCTTTTGCGTACGAAATTGGGAGAGCCATTGCCAAGCGGGGTGGGATCCTCCTCTGTGGAGGTCTTGGAGGGGTTATGGAAGCTGCCTGCCGGGGGGCGAAAGAAGCTGGAGGAGTGACCATTGGCATCCTCCCAGGGTATTCCCCAAACGACGCAAATCCCTTCGTCGATTTTGCTATCGCTACTGGCCTCGGGGAGGCTCGAAACTTTGTCCTGGTTACCGCTTCATCCGCCCTCATCGCCTGTGGAGGACAAGCGGGGACGCTCAGCGAAATTGCCCTTGCCCTCCGCCTGGGGAAGGTCCTTGCTGGGGTTTATACCTGGACTATTACGGACCACCGAGGGAGAAAGGATTTCTTCCCGTCGTTTTCCGACCCTGAGGAGGCCGTAGAGTATGTTTTCGCAGAGCTCCAAGGAACCCTACGATGAGTAGCAGCGGCATCATTCGCCTAAGTGGCACAACCATTGCTGAAATCGTCGCCCGAGCAGTGAGTGAAACCGAAGGGATTCGGGGTGATTTCACCCATCTTCTCCGAAACGTGGAGCTTTTCCGCGGGGAGACCACGCTCTCCCACGGGGAGAAAATTCCCCTCGATACGGAAGACCTTGTCGTCCGTCTGAAGATAGCGGTGAGTCCCCTCGCTCCCTCGTTTTTTGCTGTTGCGCAACACGTCCAGCGTAACGTCTTCGAGGCCTTGAGAGCTCGGCTTGGTCTCACGCCCAAGAGAGTAGACGTCGAGGTGGACAGCGTGGACTGGTCAGAACTCACGGAAAGGGGGTGAGAACCCTTGTACAATCCGGAGGGGTTATGCCAGGTGTGCCGTCACTGTGACCCGGAGCCGAAAAAGAGAGGCATCTACCGATGTCTCCTTGGCGAAAAGAAGGAACGAACACAGCCCGTGGACCGCTGTGACTACTTCTTCCCGGACCACCTGGCAACAGCAGGGCAAACGAAGGATGCATAAGAGTGCGACGAGGGAAACTCGGACAGCATTTCCTCGTTGACCGAAAGGTTCTCGAGCGCGTTGTAGAAGCGGGGGAACTCTCTCGCCAGGACCTTGTTCTTGAGGTTGGAGTGGGCGAGGGTGCACTTACTGAGCTTTTGGCGCAAAAGGCAGGATGGGTCGTAGGTCTTGAGGTCGATCCCTGTCTCCTCACCCGGGCAGAGCAACGCCTTCAAGGTTTTGCCAATATTACCCTCCAGAAACAGGATGCCCTCGAAGTCGACTTTGGAGCGCTTCTTTCCCCTTTCCCAGGAACAACACGGAAGTGTATCGCTAACCTCCCCTACGGAATATCGAAGCCCTTTTTCCTCCGACTCCTTGAGAGCACTCAAGAGGTAGGGTGGGAGCGGTTTGTCGTCATGGTCCAGTATGAATTCGGGGAAAAGCTCCTTTCCCTCCCTCCACAGGGGAAGGGAAATCCCCTCTCCGTTGGCGTTGCGCGGATTTTCTCCGTTGAGCGGCTCCTTGTGATCCCACCTGCTGCTTTCCGCCCGCGACCCAAAGTGTACTCGCTCCTTCTCCGTGGCAGAAGGATACCCAAGGTGCCGGAGGATTTTCCCGAGTTTTTGCGGTTCATCCTCTGGATCTTCCGCTTCCGCCGGAAAACCCTGAAACGTCTGCTCCCCGCAACGGTGGTTCCTGAGAAGATGGGAGAGAAGAGGGCTGAAGACCTCACCCTTGAGGAGTGGGAAAAGGTCTGGGAAAGGGTTCGCGTTGTCCTCGGCAAAGAGCAAGGCTATAATGGAATGGGGACAGGATATGCCAAAGAACACTTGGGTTGGTGATAACCTCACTGACGTCAAGATTAAGAACCGATCGCTCGTTTTGCAACTCCTCAAAAAGAAGGGACCCCTCTCACGCATCGAACTTGCTCGTATCACTGGGCTGACTCAGCCTACCATCACGAACATCATCAACGAGCTTTTGGCCTCAAACCTTGTCCAGGAAATTGGGACCTCCGACACGAAAACGGGGAGAAAACCCATCCTTCTCACGGTGAACGATCGGGCTTTCTACATCATCGCCATCAATTTCACCCGCCAGGGCTTTTCCATTGCCCTAACCGACCTTGGTCCAAACATCCTCTTCCGACGTGATTCCCGTTACAGCATTCTTGAGGACACCGACATCGCCCTTTTGGAACTCCAAAAGGAATTCATCCACGTCCTTGAGTACGCCACCCAATCCCTGAGTCTTATCCTTGGCATTGGGGTGAGCGCCCCAGGACCAGTGGATACAGAGTCGTGCACCCTCCTTGCCCACCCAACATTCCTCATGCACCGGAGCCTTGACCTTCGCCGATACCTCAGAGAGTACGACCTACCGATTTTCATGATGAGCAATGCCGACGCGGCGTGCCTCCACGAAACTTGGTGTGGCAACGCTCGAGACATTCAGAACATGGTGTACTTTATGGTTGGAGAAAGCGTTGGAGCTGGTGTGCTCATCGATGGAAAGATTTACCAGGGGAAGCACCGAAAGGCTGGGGAGGTGGGTCACACGAGCATCAACGTCTTCGGTCCACGGTGCGTATGCGGGAACTATGGGTGCCTCGAGATGTACTGCAGTACTCAGAAAGTCGTTGAGAAGGCAAGAGAAATTGGGTGGTTTGGAGGGGAGCCGTATTTTCGGTCCTTCCTTGAGAAAGGCGAGCCCTTGACCTTCCGCCACATCGTGGAGGGAGCCCAAAACAACAACAAAGCATGTCTTGAGCTCTTGCATCAGCTCGGTCGTTACATCGGTGTTGGGGTCGTGAACCTTGTGAACCTCTACGATCCCGAGGCGGTGGTCATCGGGGGCGAGGCTTCCCTCGCCCGGGAGTTCATTGACCGACCCATCAGGCAGGTCATCGAGGAGCGACTCCTCTACCGTGAGTACCTCACCCCCAAACTCCTCTACTCCCAATGGGGGGAGGACGTTACCCTCCTTGGTGCTGCCTCCTTGGTCCTTGACCACTTCATGGCTGGGGAGCTTGGGCGATTCTAACGTCGTATCCTGATGAACACCCGATTGGGCACACAGGCGATGAAGTCTGCATCGTCAGGGATTTTTCCCGTCTTGATGCAAACCTTATCCGGACAAGGAGAAGTCACCACGAAGACCCTGCCTCCGCGAATGGCGACAATCGTCACTCCAAGGGGACCACGGAGGGCAATCTCCTCATCCCTTTCGGGAGTGACGAGGACCTCCTGCATGCCCTCCATGCTCTCAAAAGTTACGGTGAAACGTTCTGGAGCGTGGCTAGCGAAGGGGACGTACCGGAACAGGAAGAGTATCCCCAAAACCACCCCAACTGCCCCGAGGGTGAACCAGTCACTCTTTCGGAAAAGATACATGATTTTCCCCCCACATTTTGTGGAGTAGAAGGAGAAGACCGCTCTCCAAGCACTCGTTCCGTACCGCCACTTCCCTGGGAACCCGAAGCAGAGCCGAGGAAAAATTCCAGATTCCCCGCACCCCCAAAGCAACGAGCGCATCGGCCACTTCCTGAGCACTGTGGGGAGGAATGGCGAGAATAGCCATTTGAACACCAAATCGAGGAATGACCTCTCCGAGTGCCTCAATAGGATATACGAAAACCCTGTTCACCTCTCTCCCCACCTTCTCAGGATCCCTATCAAAGGCACAGACAATACGCACTCCGTACTTCGCAAACCCAGGGTAGTTCAAGAGGGCTCGACCAAGATTCCCCACCCCAATCAAAGCGGCAAGCTTCTCCATCCGAACGGCGAAGAGTTCTTCGAGGCGTTGGACCACCCGGTGCACTGGATAACCACGCTTTTGCACCCCTCCAATGCCCACGATGGCCATATCTTTGCGGATCTGGGTCTCATCAACCTGAAGGAGGGCAGCGATATCCTGACTCCGCAGGTACATGTCTCCTCGAGTCAGAGCTTTCTGAGCAAGCGAATAGCAAAGGACAAGACGCTGCACTGTACTGTGAGGAATCTTCTGCACATTTTCACCTCCTCTTCCAGTGTATCCGCTACAATTTCCCGTGTCCACACTCTGTGGATAACAAAATGTTCATCTACTTGCGTTGCTCATCAGGAGTGCATTTTCCGCCATCCAAAGTTATCCACAGCTGTGCACAAGTTGTGGATAACTTGCCCCACCCAGATTTTTGTGGTTAAATTAAGGGCGCAAGGTACGCCAAGGGGAAGGGGGAGAGTATTTCCTTTTCTTTTTCTCCCTGGATTTCTCGGTTGTGGAGAGAAATTGTGGATAACTCTGTGGATGGTTGTGGATTTCGCAGGGGGTAAAGTTATGAAAATCTCGTTTGAAGCCCTTCGGGAGATGTGGATAAAGACACTTGCTCTCCTTGAGAAGCAGATGACCACCCCGGAGTACCGCTCTTGGGTGGAGACAATCCAACCAGTATCCCTCATTGAGAAACGCCTTGTTTTAGCTGTTCCTACAGAGCTCTCCCGGGAGAAAATCGAGCAAAAGTACCTGGAGCTCATTCGATACGCCTTCCAACGAGCCTCAGGGCTCCCGTACAACAACCTTGAAATTGGCCTCATTGTCGACCCATCCCTACTCCGCAGGGGACAGGAAACCCAGGATATTCCCACAAGCACTGAGTGGGAGCGTCCCAACCTCAACCCAAAGTATACCTTTGCGACTTTTGTCGTTGGGAACAGCAACAAGTTCGCTCATGCCGCAGCCATGGCGGTGGCCGAAAGCCCTGCTCGAGCGTACAATCCCCTCTTCATCTATGGGGGTGTCGGTCTTGGCAAAACACACCTTATGCACGCTATCGGACACTATATTCTTGACAAAAACCCGAACATGCGCATCGTATACGCTTCTTCGGAGAAGTTCACCAACGAGCTCATCAATGCTATCCGAGACGACAAAACCGAAGAGTTTCGCCAAAAGTACCGCAATGTGGACGTACTCCTTATTGACGACATCCAGTTCCTGGCAGGAAAAGAGCGCACCCAAGAAGAATTCTTCCACACCTTCAACGCCCTCCACGAGGCCTCAAAACAGATTGTCCTCACGAGTGACCGTCCGCCAAAGGAAATCCCAACCCTTGAGGATCGGCTCAGGTCACGATTCGAGTGGGGACTCATTGCTGACATCCAACCACCAGACCTCGAAACACGTATCGCCATCCTTCGCAAGAAAGCAGAGCTTGAGGAAATTGACATTCCCGATGAGGTGCTCTTTTTCATCGCCAACCACATCCCCTCAAACATCCGAGAACTCGAGGGGGCACTTGTGCGAGTCAAGGCGTTTTGCAACCTCAACAGTGTTCCCCCGAGCTTGAGTGTTGCCCAAGAAGTGTTGAAAGATGTCTTCCCAAGGAAGGAAACCCAGAAAGTTTCCGTAGCCACCATTCAGCGGGTTGTTGCCGAGCACTTCGGGCTTAAGGCAAGCATGCTCAGAGCACGAAAGCGGAGCAAAGACATTGCCTATCCCCGGCAGATTGCCATGTACCTTACCCGGGAGCTCACTGATCTCTCCCTCCCCTCCATTGGGGAAGAGTTCGGGGGGAGGGACCACACCACGGTGCTCCATGCTTGCGAAAAGATTAAGGAGGATATGGCGAAAAACCCACAACTTGCTCGGGAAATTGAAGAGCTTATGGAGCGAATCCGCTCGGAGAAGTGAGCATCCACATCCTGTGCACAGGACAGAAGACCTTGTGAGAGGAGGAAGGGGAGCACTTTTCCACAACCTTATCCTCCTCTTCTACGACGCCTCCTAAGGAAAAAGCATAAAAAGAGGAGATGGAGAGGAAGGAGGGCATTGTGTGGATATCCGGATTGATGCTTCGACGTTTAAAGAGGCGCTGAGTAAGGTCTATCGGGTGGTTTCTGCGCGTCCCATTACCCCAGCTCTTGGTGGAGTGCTTGTGGATAGTTCTGGGGATACGGTGCGCTTGACAGCTACTGACCTTGAGATTGGCATCACCTCAATTCTGGAAGGAGAGGTTACAGAAAGCGGCAAAATCGTCCTTCCTGGAAAGGTGCTGTACAACATTGTGCGAACTCTCAAGGGTGAGGTTCGCCTTAAGGTGCAGGGAGAGAAAGCGCACCTCTTTGCGGGCCGGAGCCATTTTGAGCTCCCTGGCTTTCCCTCCGAGGACTTCCCCTTCTTTCCCGTTACCGAAACGTCTTTCGCCGTTGAGCTCTCTGGAGAGACGCTCAAGGAAGCCCTCCTTCGAACGTACTTTGCGGTTTCCAAGGATGAGACAAGACCGGTGCTCACCGGTGTGCTTTTCGCTTTTTCTGAGGATTCCTTTGAGCTTGTGGCGACTGATGGGCACCGACTGAGTCGGAATGTTCTCCCCCTTTCTGGGGGAAAGAAGGCACAGTACATCCTCCCTCAGAAGGCTATTGGCGAGCTCCTCCGCCTCGTGGGAAAAGAGAACGTGCGTTTTGTTCCCCAGGAGGGTAGCGTACTCTTCCAACTTGGGAAAACAGTTCTCTTCTCCACCCTCATCGAGGGAGAGTATCCCAACTACCGTGATGTCATACCCCGAGGGTTTGTGAGCAAGGCAGAAGTTTCTCGGGAGGACTTTCTTGAGGCTTTGGAGAGGGTTTCCCTTGTGGCTTCGGGGGTTCCGGTCGTGGAGATGTCGTTTGGTGAGGGGGTTATTGAACTTCGGTTGAACGGGGATCTTGGTATCGCTCAGGAGGAAGTGGATGGCAGCGTGGAGGGGGCACACCTGAAGGTGGCCTTTAACGCCCGATACCTCCTTGAGGCGCTTCGGGTGATGAAGGATGAACGGGTGACGATGAGCTTGAGTGGAGAAATTGCTCCAGCACGCCTTTCTGGGACTTCCCAATCCTTCGAGTATATCCTCATGCCTGTCCGACTCCAGGGGGTGTAGGGACCCCTGGTGCACTTTGAAGCAGTGACCCTTTCTCAGTTCCGTAACCTCAGAGAAGTTCGACTCTCCCTGGGGAGGGGGGTCTTCGTGCTCCTGGGGGAGAACGCTCAGGGGAAGACGAACTTCCTCGAGGCCCTTTTTCTCCTTGCTAGAGGATTTTCTCCGTTCGCCTTCCGTGATGAAGAACTCATCACCTTTGGCGCGGAAGTCGCTGTGCTTTCTGCCCGTATTGTTGAAGGAAGTACAGTCTTCGTGCGGCAAGTTCTCCTCCGAAAAAACGGTAGAAAGGAGTGGCGCTTTGATGGAAAGCTTGAGAGAAGGCGCATCCCTCTCCCTTTGGTGGGATTTTTCCCTGAGGATCTTGCCCTTGTGGAGGGCGAGCCGAAGAAGCGTCGAGACTTCGTGGATCAGGCAGTGTCTTTCTTCTCCCCACCCTTTGCAGCACTTCTTGGGAAATACGAGCGCATCCTTGCCCAACGAAACCTCCTCCTCCGAGAGAGGGGGGATAAGAACCTTGTGCGCGTCTACGGGGAACAGCTTGTTGTCTTTGGGGCAAGGATTGTAGAGGAGCGGTTGCGATACCTTCGTCTCCTCGCTCCTTTCTTCTCTCAGGTGTACCAGAGGCTTACTGGGAGCAGCGAGCCCCTTCGGGTGGTGTACGAACCAAAAGGCTATGATCTCTCCTGGGGAGTGGAGCAAGGCTTAGAGAGAGCTTTCAGGAGCCTTGAGGGGGAGGAGTGGGAACGGGGTATGACTCTTTTTGGCCCCCACCGGGATGAGGTTTCCTTCCTTTTGGGGGAGCGGGATGTACGAGAGTTTTCTTCTTTCGGGGAGAGGAAGAGCGTGGCCTTGGCGCTGCGCATGGCGGAGAAAGCTGTGGTACAATGGATAGGAAAAAAGAGCGTCGTGTTGCTCCTTGATGATGCTTTTCCAGGGCTTGACGCACGAAGGAGGGCGTTCCTTGCTTCGTGCGTTTTCTCTGAAGGTCAAGTGTTCCTCACGACCACGGAAGAGGATGTAGCCTGGGAGCTCCAGAAACGTGGGGCTAAAGTGCTGAAAGTGTGTGGAGGAAGTGTTCAGGATGCATAAGCCCTTCTCCATTGGAGAGATTGTCACGGAGTACCTCAAAAGGAGTGGTCTCCTTCCCAAGGTTCAAGAGTACCAGGCGATGGAGCGCTTCAGGGAGTGGTTTCCAGACCTTGCTCCCTTCTGTAAGCCTGTAAAAATTATGAAAGGGGTTCTCTTCCTCGAGGTTGAGGATCCTATCTACACGCTTGAGGTAGAAAGCCGGGTGCACGAAATTTGTGCTTTACTCAACAGCCAAGGAGTCCAGGTTTCGATGGTGAAAGTTCGTGTGCGTCCGCGAGGTGACGCAGAATGACGAAGAAGGCATGCTATACCGCTGACGCTATTCAGGTTCTTGAGGGTCTTGAGGCGGTACGGAAACGCCCAAGTATGTACATTGGTAACACTGATATCGGAGGGCTTCACCATTTGGTCTTTGAGGTGGTGGACAACAGCGTCGACGAAGCCATGGCTGGCTTCTGCACCGAAATCACCGTCACGCTTCACAAGGATGGGAGTGTCTCAGTTCTCGATAACGGTCGGGGCATTCCCGTGGACGTGCACAAGGGGACAGGAAAGCCGGCGCTTGAGGTTGTCCTCACCACCCTCCATGCAGGGGGAAAATTTGAAAGCGGTGCGTACACGATTTCTGGAGGGCTTCACGGGGTGGGCATCTCGGTTGTTAACGCGCTCTCCGAGTGGCTTGAGGTGGAGGTCAAAACCCAGGGACGGGTGTGGCATCAGCGCTACGAGCGGGGGAAACCTGTGACGCCCCTTTGTGCTGGAGAGGAGACTGAGGAAACAGGGACCTACGTTCGCTTTAGGCCCGATCCTCTCATCTTCCCCCAAACGGAGTTTCACTTCGATATCCTTGCCGAGCGCCTCAAAGAGCTCGCTTTCCTCAACCCTGGACTTACGCTGAAGCTTTTTGATGAGCGTTCGGGGAAGCAGAAGACCTATGCTTCGACCTCGGGTATCCGGGAACTCGTCGCGCACCTCAACCAGGGGAAAGGGGTGCTCCATCCTGAGCCGATCTCCTTTTCTGGCACCCGAGACGGTATCCGAGCGGAAGTTGCCCTCCAGTACAACGATGGGTACCTCGAGATGGTTCTCTCCTTTGCCAACAACATCAAGACTGCAGAGGGAGGAACTCACGTTACGGGTTTTAGGGCTGCCCTCACCCGGGTCATCACCGAGTATATGGAACGGCATGGGCTCCTCAAGGAAAAGGACGAACCACCTACTGGGAACGATGTCCGGGAGGGTCTCTGTGCGGTTATCCACGTTCTTGTCCCTGCCCCACAGTTTGAGGGACAGACGAAAACTCGTCTTGGAAACCCTGAGGTGCGGAGTTTCCTTGAAGACCTTACGGGAACGTTCCTTAGCGCTTTCTTTGAGGAAAATCCGAGTGTTGCCCGAGCTATCGTTGAGAAAGTCTTGGAAAGCATTCGGGCCCGTGTCGCAGCCAAAAAGGCTCGGGAACTCGCCCGGAAAAAGGACAGCCTTGAGGCTGTTTCCCTTCCGGGGAAGCTCGCCGACTGTACGGAGAAAAACCCGAAGGTCGCAGAGATTTTCATTGTAGAGGGGGATTCTGCGGGGGGTTCGGCAAAACAGGGAAGGGACAGACGGTTCCAAGCGGTTTTGCCCCTTCGGGGGAAGATCCTCAACGTGGAGAAGGCGAGCTTACACCGGATCCTCTCAAGTGACGAAATTCGGAACATCATCGCTGCCTTGGGTTGTGGTATTGGAGAGGACTTAGTCATTGAAAAGCTCCGGTACCACAAGGTCATTATTATGACCGATGCCGACGTGGATGGAGCCCATATCCGCACGCTCCTTTTGACCTTTTTCTACCGGTACATGCGCCCACTCCTTGAAGGCGGCTACATTTATATCGCTCTGCCACCCCTTTACCGTGTCCGAGTGGACAAGAACGACTACTATGCCTTTGACGATCGTGAGCTGGAGCGAATTTTAGAGAACTTCCGGAACAAGAAGTACACCATTCAGCGGTACAAGGGATTAGGCGAGATGAACCCGGAACAGCTCTGGTACACCACGATGAACCCGGCAACGCGTACCATAAAGAGGGTGACCATTGAAGACGCTCTTGAAGCTGAGACGATTTTCAGCATCCTCATGGGGGATGCGGTAGAACCTCGGCGGGAGTTCATCCAAGAGCACGCGCTTGAAGTGGTGAATCTCGATATCTGAGGGTGGTGCTTGTGGACGAGAAAGGCAAGGTGCTCCTTGTCGATGTCAAAGACGAGATGAAGGAAGCGTACCTGAGTTATGCGATGAGTGTTATTGTAGGAAGGGCGCTTCCAGACATCCGCGACGGGTTGAAACCGGTGCAGCGACGGATTCTCTACGCTATGCAGGAGATGAACCTGCGACCCGATGCTCCCTACAGGAAGAGCGCTCGTGTGGTGGGAGATGTCCTTGGAAAGTACCATCCCCATGGGGATATGGCGGTGTATGAAGCTTTGGTGCGTCTTGCCCAGGATTTCACCTGTCGGTACCCCCTTGTGGATGGTCATGGGAACTTTGGGTCTGTGGATGGAGACCCACCAGCGGCGATGCGCTATACGGAGGTTCGCCTTGCCCCAATTGCGGAGGAGATGCTCCAGGACCTTGAGAAGGATACCGTGGATTTTGCTCCAAACTTTGACGAATCTCTGCGAGAACCTGTGGTCCTTCCGGCGCGCTTTCCACAGCTTTTGGCAAACGGTGCCTCAGGCATTGCCGTTGGCATGGCCACGAATATCCCACCCCACAACCTCAGGGAACTCATCGATGGTCTGCTCTACCTTCTTGACCATCCTGAAGCGACTGCGGATGACCTTTTGCGTTTCATCCCTGGCCCCGACTTCCCTACAGGAGGGAAAATTGTTGGTTACCGAGGCATTCGGGAATACTTCCGGGAGGGGAAAGGGAAGATCATCGTTCGGGGAGAGGCGACGGTGGAAGAGGTCGCTCGAGGGAAACAGGCTATCGTCATCCGGGAGATTCCTTACCAGGTGAACAAAGCTGCTTTGGTCGAGCATATCGCTCGCCTCGTAGAAGAGAAGAAGCTTCCCGACGTTGCCGAAGTTCGGGACGAGTCTGACCGAGATGGTATTCGGGTCGTCCTCGAGCTCAAGCGAGGGGCAAATCCCCAGTACATCCTCCGCTACCTCTACAAACACACTGCTTTGGAGACGAGTTTTGGGGTTATCCTCCTTGCTCTGGTGGGAGGGAAACCAGAAATCTGCAACATGCGGGAAGCTTTAGGGCATTTCCTTGCCTTTCGTAGGGAAGTGGTGCTCCGGCGGAGTCGCTTCGAGCTCAAAGAGGCGGAGGAAAGGGCCCACGTTCTCGAGGGCTTTTTGAAGGCCCTTGATCTCATCGACAGTGTCATTGCCCTCATCCGTTCCTCACAAAACGTTCCGGAAGCAAAAAAGCGCCTCATGGGAGAGTTTGGCTTTACGGAGAAGCAGGCTGAAGCTATCCTTGAGCTTCGCCTCCAGCGCCTTGTCGCTTTAGAGCGAGAGAAGCTCAAGGAGGAGTACCAAGGGGTGGTAGCACGAATCGCTCACCTTCGGAACATCCTTGAAAAGGAAGAGGTCCTCAAGGAGTGTATTCGGGAAGAGCTCCTTAAGGTTCGAGAACTCTATGGAGACGAACGGAGAACGAGGATTGTGGGTGAGGAGGCGGAAGAGGAAGAGGAGGAGCCCCTTGTTCGGGAAGAGGACGTCGTGGTGACCCTAACCCACGATGGGTACGTGAAACGGGTTCCCCTTGCCATGTACCGGCGTCAAGGTCGGGGTGGGAAGGGAGTGAGTGCCCTTACTCCAGGTGAGGAGGATGTGGTGCGGGTCATCGTGGCCACGACTACGTTGCACCGGATGCTCTTTTTCACCACTCGGGGGAGGGTTTTCCAGCTTCCAGTTCACCGTCTCCCGGAGATGAGCCAGAAATCCCGAGGGATGCACCTTGTGAACCTCCTTCCCCTTGAGGAGGGCGAGCGGGTTGTAACTGCGATTCCTCTTCGGGACTTCAAGGAGGGGAAGTACCTCTTCTTTGCGACTACCCGTGGCAAGGTGAAGAAAATGGACCTTCTTGAGTTCCTCTCCATCACCCGTCGGGGGATGAAGGTTGTGGAGCTTGAAGACGGGGATACCCTTGAAGCCGTTTTTGTGACCGGCGGGAAAGACCAAGTGTTCCTTGCCACAGCCTTGGGGTTTGGGTTGAGTTTTCACGAAGATGAGGTTCGCCCTATGGGACGGGCGGCCGCAGGGGTTCGAGGCATCAGTCTTCGGGGGGACGACCGGGTTGTAGGGGCGTGTCTTTTGAAGCCCCAAGAGGCGCTGCTTGTTGTCACCTCTTTCGGGATGGGGAAACGAATGGACGTCTCGGAATTTCCGGTCCACCACCGCGGTGGTATGGGCGTCCGCATCTTGAAAGAGTCTGCCCGCACTGGTGAGGTTGTGGGGATTGCTCCGGTGCGGGGGGATGAGGAGGTTCTCCTTTCCACCCAGAACGGCCTCATCCTTCGGGTTCATACGGGGGAAATCCCCCTCCAGGGACGGGCGACCCAGGGTGTCCGGCTCATCCGCCTTGAGGAGAACGACCGAGTAGCTTCGTTTACCGTTGTGCTTCCATGACCAAGGTTCCTCACGGTGGTCGAACAATAGAGCGCCTGAAGGTAGGGAAGAGGGGATTGGATCTGAGTGCAAACTGCAACCCTCTTGGCCCACCGGATGTGCTTCAAAGGCGGTGGGGGGAGCTTTTCTCGTACGTTGCCCTTTATCCCCCTCTTGACCCCCTTTTTGCGAGCCAGTACATTGGGAGAATGTACAACCTCCCGGAAGCGACTATCCTCCCCTGCAATGGGGCAACCCAGGGGATTTACCTTCTTGCCAGGTGTCTTCCCGGGAAAACGGTAGCCCTCGTTGAACCCTCCTTTGGGGAGTATCGGGTGGCTTTTACTTTGGCGGGGAAGCTCGTCATTTCCTGGTCTGTCTTTCCCAAACGTTCGCTTGGTGATCCAAAGGAGGTGGACGTGGTTGTTTTTGGGAATCCTGGTAACCCCTTGGGGGATACGGAGGCTTTAGACCTTTACTTCTCCGCTCGCCGGAGGAAACTCTCAACGATTTTCGTTGTGGATGAAGCCTTTCAGGAGTTCATGGGTGAGGCAACTTCGCTTACGGGAATGGTCTTTGAGGACAGGAATCTCTATGTTGTCCGTTCCTTAACGAAGTACTTCGCTCTTCCTGGACTCCGGGGAGGGTTCCTCGTTGCCCACCCTGAGAACATCCTCCGTCTTGCCGAGTATCTTGAGCCTTGGAGCGTCAACGCGATTCTCATTCGAGCTCTTGAAATCCTCGCTGAGGAAGATCTTACCCCTTTTCGGGAAGCGACGGAGCTCTGGCTACGGGAGGAAAAGGCCTTCCTTGAAGAGGCATTCAGAGCGTTCCCTTTCCTCTCCTTCTACCCATCTTGGGTGAACTTTTACACCCTGTGGGTGACAGGAAATGGGAATGGTCGAGAACTTCTCTCCTTTCTTGAAGAGAGGGGAATTTTTGTCCGGAGTCTTGCCGATTTTGTTGGGCTTGACGAACGGTTTTTCCGTATAGCGGTGAGGACGAGAGAGGAGAATCTGCGGTTTCTTGAGGTGGTTGAGGAATATGGGCGCCGAACGGGTGCTCATCCTTGGGGGAGCCCGAAGCGGTAAGAGTCGTCTTGCCCTGACGATGGTGGGAGAGAGGGGAGTCCCAGTGGTTTTCTGCGCCACGGGGATTGCTACGGACCCGGAGATGGAGGAACGCATCCGTCGCCATCGGAGCGATCGCCCGTCAAGCTTCATCACCGTAGAGGTTCCCTACGGGTTTGTTCCTCTTTTATCTTTCGACCTCTCAGGGAAGGCGGTGCTCCTTGACTGCGTTTCTTTCCTGGTGAGCAACATCCTCCTCCAAGAGAAAGATGAGAAGCAAGCATACGAGAAGGTTTTGGGTGAATTGACGGGCCTTTTCTCTCGCCAGGAAAGGGAGGGATTTTACCTTGTTCTTGTGAGTAACGAAGTCGGTATGGGTGTGGTGCCGGAATTCCCTCTTGGACGAGCCTTTCGAGACCTCCTTGGGCGGGTAAACCAGTGGCTCGCAGAACGGGCCGATCGAGTATACTTTGTGGTGGCAGGGATTCCGTGGCAACTCAAATGAGGCGCTTGGGAGTACTCCTTCGCCTTTCGGTGAGTTTTCTCACTTCCCTCCCTCTTGATCCGGGAGAGTACAGACCTGGAGATTTGGCAAAGGCTGCGGTGTTTTTCCCCCTCGTGGGTCTGGGCATTGGGTGGGTGCTCTTTCTGGTCTACTCTGTCGTTTCCGTGGAAGCACAAGACCCTCTTCTGGCAACCTTTGCCACCCTTCTTTTGTGGGTTCTCTTGACCCGGGGCTTGCACATCGATGGTGTGGCTGATGTGTGCGATGCCCTCTGGGTACAGAGGGAGAAACGGCAGGCCGTCCTCAAAGATCCGAGGATTGGGACTTTTGGAGTCCTGGGGATTCTCTTCGTGCTTGGGGCAAAGGGGATGCTCCTTGTACGCCTTTCGGGGGGTGCCCTTCCTCTTGTGCTTGCTCCGCTTTTTGGGAGGACTGTTGCTCTCCTTTTTGGGGCCTTTTTCCAGGTCCCTCCTCGGGAGACTCCAGGACTTGCTGAAGAGTTCGTAGGGAGGGTGTCTTGGTCCACCTTTCTCCTGTGGGCCGCGGCAGTCGCTGTGTTGAGCTTTTTCATCGCGGAGTGGAGAGCGGTTTTGAAAACTCTGGTAAGCTTTGGTATCATGTTCACGCTTGGAAGGGGAATGGCCAGGGCCTTTGGCGGCGTGACTGGGGACGTCGTCGGGGCGGGAGTGGAGTGGGGGGAAGTGGTGTGGCTCTTCCTTTGGGAAATGTGAGAAGCGCAAGGGCATTGTGTCCAGGAAGCGCTGGAGAGGTCATCCAGGGGATTATCGAGGGGCGAGAGGTGCTCGTCTCTCTGACTATTGACCGCTTCAGTGAGATGGAGGTTTTCCTGGGTGGTGAGGGGGAGGGTACAGAAAGGCTTTGGAAAAGTAAGAAGGCGCTGGAGCTTGCCCTAAAGCACTTTGGGGGGGAACACCTCAGGGGACGAGTTGCTTTCCGGAGGAGGCGATCTCTCCCGGAGGGGAAGGGTTTTGCCTCAAGCACCGCTGACATTGCTGCGCTCCTTGGGGCTTTGGCGAAGCTCCTTGGGAGGACCATCAGGGGCGAAGAAATTGCCCAGATTGCCCTTTCCATTGAGCCAACGGATGGGACGTTTTTCCAGAACTGGTGTCTCTTTGACCATCTTCACGGAGAGACTTTCTTTTCCCTCCCTGCCCCTCGTTTCCTTGGGGTTGTGGTCGTGGAACCCCCAGAGGAGGTCGAGACGCTCTCTGTGGATCGGGAAAGGCTGCGCCGCCATTTTGAGAGGTTTGCCCGAGAGACGGAGGACGCTTTTCGGCTCCTGGAGCGAGGACTGGAAGAGGGGGACCTTACTCTGGTCGGCAAGGCAGCAACACTCAGCAGCGCTCTCATGGAGGAACACAGGAAGAGCAAAATTTTCCCTTTTCTTGCTCAGGCTGTGCAGGAAATCGGTGCTTTAGGTGTGAGTCGGGCGCACACAGGAAGCGCCTTTGGAGTGCTTTTCGACCTACGTCGTGTGCACCTGAGGGAAGCCCTGAGACGGGTTGCAGAGGTACTTACGGGAGAAGAGGTTGTGCTCTGGACAGCTCAAGCCATTGGCGGAGGTGTGCGGGTGGTAGAGGAATGAAGGAGGTTTATCTTGTCCGCCATGGAGACACCGATGCGACGGAAAAGGAGTATTTCGCTGGCTGGATGAATATCCCCCTTACCCCTCGGGGACGAGAACGGATTCGGAAGGTGCGGGAGTTCCTTGGCAACAGGAGCTTTGCCTACGTTTTTGCCAGCCCCCTTGCCCGGACCATTGAAACGGCACTCCTCCTTGTGGGAACGGAAGTGCCTCTTGAGGTCTGTGAGGACATTAAGGAGCGATCTTTTGGGAGCTGGGAGGGGAAGGGATGGCGGAACCTCCGAGATGCTTACCCTCATGAGGTGGCTGAGTGGGAAAGAGACCCCCTTCGTTTCACCCCTCCAGGAGGAGAGAGTTTTGAGAGGGTTCTCGAGCGAGTTGTTCGTTTCTGGGAACGGCTCCAGATGTTCCCGGACGGACGGTACCTTGTGGTGACCCACGCAGGGGTTTTGCGGTGCTTTCTCGTTCATCTCCTTGGGGTGCGCTTCGAGCAGACTTTTTCGCTCCTTCTTGACCCCGGGGTGCTCATCATGGTTCGAGAAAGGAATGGGTTCACCCAGATTACGGGCATTGTGAATTTCGAGGTGGAGCGGTGATTGGGCTGTTTCGCATGCTCTTTGGGGTTGGGCTTGACTTGGCCTTTGGCGATCCCGCCTTTGCCCACCCTGTTGTTGGGATAGGGCGTCTTGTTGCTTTTCTTGAACGACTCCTTTTTCCCAAGGAGCGAAACTTCAAGCGGGAATTCGTCTTGGGTTTTGTGGTGGTGGCTGTTGTGGTCGGAGGTCTCGGAGTCGGATACTTCTTCCTCCGCCATTTCTTGGCGCGGGTTGCGCCGGCCGTCTTTTTCGCAGTGGAGGTGTACCTCATCTTTTATACCCTTGCTATTCGGACACTCCTTTCCCGCAGCAGAGAAGTAGAGGAGGCCTTAGAGGCTCAAGACCTGCCTCGGGCAAGGGAAGCCCTAAGACACCTCGTGGGTCGGGACACTGAACACCTCTCGGAATGGGAAATTGTGCGGGGGTGTGTGGAATCTCTTGCCGAGAATTTCAACGACGCTATCGTTGCTCCTCTCTTCTACATCGCACTTTTTGGCGCCCTGGGTGGACTTGTGTACAAGGCTGTGAATACCCTCGATTCCCTGCTTGGATACAAGGACTTCCGGTACTACTTTTTTGGTTTTGCTTCCGCACGGTCTGACGATATCGCGAACTTCGTTCCTGCTCGTTTGAGTGCGGTGTTCATCGCTCTTTCTGCCCTTTTCTGTGGGCGTTTCTTCAGGAGAGCACTTGCTTGCGCTTTCCGGGATGCCCGCAAACACCCAAGCCCCAACGCAGGTTGGCCGGAGAGCGCCATGGCAGGAGCCTTAGGGGTGCGGCTTGGGGGAGTCAACTACTACCAAGGGAGGAGGGAGGAACGACCCTTCCTCGGAGACCCTCTCCTTGACCTTGTTCCTGCCCGTATTCGAGAGGCTCGTGCCATTGTCGCCGTGGGAACAGGAATAGCCCTTTTTGCTTTTGCTTTCGTAGCACTTTTTGTTTCCCTTTAGGAGGTGATTCCGTGGAAGAGAAGCGGTTCACCGCGCCTCCGTACGACCCTCTACGACTCAAGCGGCAGATTCTCATTGCCGTTTTCTTGAGCCTCGGGACGATTTTCCTCGTCTTTTCCCTTGCCGCTTTCCGGGGGGTTTCGGTGACCGAAATCGACGAAGCGCTCTTTCGCCCCCTTTTCCTCTTTGCAGCCTTAGGATGTGTGGTTGCTGGGTGGTTCGTCGATGGAACCCGTATCTTCCTCACTGCCCGGGCATGGGGCCGGAGCATCCGCTTTCGGGATGCCCTAGCAGCAGCGCTCTCTACGTACTTCATGTCAGCCATTACTCCCTTTCTCACTGGTGGGAGTCCAGCGCAGCTTTTCGTCCTCGCCCGTTCAGGACTCTCCTGGGGAGAGGCGGGGAGCTTTGTGGTGATTTGCGGGATTCTCTACCAAGTAGGGCTTTTGGTGCTCCTCGTGATTTTCTTCGCCTTTTTCGGAGCGGCTATGAACCTTCGAGGCATACTCCTTGGGCTTCTGTACTCTTTTGCCATTTTTTACAGCACGATTATGTTTCTCCTTTTCTTCTTCCTCTTCCGACCACAGGTGCTTTTCCGTCTCGTCGACTGGGGTATTCGTTTCACCCGTCGCCGTTTTCCTAAGGCAAGGTTTTCTGAGGAGGCAGTGCGTCAGTGGGTGGAGACTTTTTTCGCCGAGTTCCGGGAGGGGTTCACCATTCTCTTTGTTCGTAAACCCCAATATCTCCTTTGGAACGTGGGATGTTACATCGTGTACTTCCTCTTTACCTTCTCTGTGGCTTATTTTATCCTCCAGTCCTTTGGACTTTCCTTCTCCTACTTCCGGATAGTGGGAGCACAGATTCCCCTCTTTTTCGTCTTCTCCTTCATTCCTTCTCCCGGGGCAAGCGGGGGTGTAGAGCTCTCCATTGCCTCCGTTTTCCGGGGGCTTGTGGGATCGTACCGTTTGGGGAGCTTTGTGCTCCTTTGGCGGACAGCAACGTACTACCTTCCACTTTTTGTGGGAGGAATTGTCTTCTTTCGGGTATTGCGAGGTCTTTCTCAAAGTGCCAACCATGAGCGAAAGGAGACTCCAAAGGGACATTCTCTCCCTCCTTCTTGAAGCCTTTCCTCGGAGCGTCTCGGGAGAGCGCATTGCGGAGCTCTCTGGGGTGAGTCGGGTGGCCGTGTGGAAAGCGGTCCGAGAACTCAAGGCAAGGGGTTTTCCTATTGCTTCATCCCATGATGGGTATCGATTGCTTACCCTTCCGGATGTTTTCGACCCCGACTTCCTGGAGCCTTACCTTGCGCAGGAGGTTCAGGGGATTCGGGTCGTTTTCGAGGAAGAGGTGGAATCAACGAATAGTCGTCTGAAAACCCTTGCTGAAGAAGACGCCCCCGAGAAGACGCTCTGTATCACGGAGCGTCAGACAAAAGGCCGGGGACGACGGGGAAGGAGCTGGTTCTCTCTCCCTGGAAAGAGTCTCACCTTCTCGCTCCTTCTCCGTCCTCGTCTCCCCCTTGGGGTGTGCCCTGTGGTAGCGCTCCTTGCTGGTCTTGCTTTGGCAGAGGCATTGGAGGACTTGGGATTCGTCGCTACACTCAAGTGGCCAAACGATGTCCTCCTTGGGGGGAAGAAGGTTGCTGGTGTGCTCCTTGAGACGGCAACGGACCTTGATGAGGTACCCTGGATGGTTCTTGGGGTTGGGGTCAATGTGAACCTTGAAGAACGTGACCTTCTGCCTCTGCCTTTTGTAGCGACGTCGCTTCAGGTGGAGAGAGGAGCGCCTGTGCCAAGGATTGCTGTTCTCCGTCGGTTTCTCGTCCACTTCTTTGCGCATTACGAGAAGTGGAGGGACTCGCAAGACTTCACTCCTTGGGTTGCGGAGTACAATCGTCGTTTCGCCTTCCTCGGAAAGCAGGTGACGATTGCCGGTGGGAAGGAATCGTTGTTTGGGATTGCCCGCGGCGTAGATGCCCAGGGGGCCCTACGGGTTGAGAAAGATGGAGAGGAAGTTCCCGTTACCTGGGGAGAGATTGCCTGATGAACGGAAAGGAGGGGTAACATGGTTTGGGGGTCAGAAGAGAAAGGGAGCTTGCGTTTTTGGTCAGCTCTTGCCGTGCTTTGCGTGCTCTTTTCCTTCATTTTCCTTGGAGCCGTCCGTTGGAGCAGGGAGGTGGTGGCGGAGAGGTTTGTGCTTGTCGATGGCAAGGGCAACCGAAGGGCTGTGCTCTTCTCTGGTCCTGAGGGTCCAGTGCTCACGTTCCTTGGAGAAAACGGAAGGACCCGCGTCGCTCTCCTGTCAGAGGGGGATCTTGCTGGGATTACCTTCTGCGACCAACACGGCGTTCCACGGGTAGGCATTGCTCTCGTGGAGAACGTCGCTGGTATCGCCTTTGGGGACCAGGAAGGCATCCTGCGAATGGGCATAGCGCTCACCGAGAAGGACCCGGTCATCAGCTTCTACGACTCTCAAGGAAACCTCATTCGCCGGTTACCGTAAAGACTTTGTTTTGAGAACCGTGCTCAGGGCAGGCGTTACCCCCAAAGAAGTAGCGGTGTTTCTTCTGGCAGATCCAAAACAGGTTCTTGCTAAGGCCCGTGTTTTGGAAGAGCAAGGGGTGTGCAACTTTTCGCTCACGACCAGTGGCCGCTCTCTTGACCGCAGAACCTTCGCGGAGATTGTCAAGCTGGTGTTCCTCCTTCATGCCGAAGTATGTCTTCGCATCCTGCGCCTTTTTGGGTTTCTTGCTCCGGAGGGCGCGAAGACGCTTAAGGGTGCGCGTCTTCACAGGTATCACCACGGTCTCGAAACGAGCCTGTTCTTTTCCAAGGATATGCTCCTTGTAGCTTCTTTGACCGCGTCCGGACCCTTGAGACAGCCCTTCTCCTTCAAGACCCTGGGGGTCGACTCGGTTCCCCTCAACATTCTCCGGTCCATCCGTAGGACACCACTTGCCCAGGCTCCGTCTCTCCCAAGAGGAAATTCTTGCAACGTTTGCCGTTTTACGGCTCTGTGCCGGACGGGAAGGAGCTCTTGGGAGGCACGAATCGAGGTTTTCCGGTACGTTGCCAATGGTCTTATGGTGGAGGATACCTTACCGTGGCTGGCAGGGGGTCGATGGAGATCTTGCTATGGTCACAGGGGAGGACTGATCGTCGCAAGGTAGGGGTTTCGGGCGCTTCAGAAGCATTCTCTGGGGGAGGACTGGTGCCCTTTACTTTTCGTTAACTTAATGTATAATTTCAGTTAACGAAAAGAAGGGAGGAATGCCGATGCGTCTTTCCCCTTACGTCATGACTCGTATTGCCCTTTTTACCGCTCTTTGTGTCGCAGCTGCGGTGCTTTTCCGTTTCGGTTCAAGCATTGTGCCTTTTAGCCTCGTGCCCTTTGTGGTTTTCCTCACCGGGTTTTTGCTCTCTCCCTTTGAGGCCTTTCTGAGCATGTTCCTCTACGTACTCCTTGGCCTTTTGGGTCTTCCTGTCTTTGCTACTCCCCCCTTTGGAGGGCCTTTGTATGTGCTCCGGCCAACTTTTGGTTTCCTTTTGGGTTTTGTTCTTGCTGCACCATGCATCGCTTTGCTTGGGCGGGGCAAAACGCCTCGACACGTCCTTCAGGCGGTGCTCGTCGGAATGGCGATTATATACCTTCCTGGTCTTTTGTACTTTTTCTTCGCTATGAACGTGCTCCTTGGAAAACCAGTGTCCTTCCAAGACACCTTGAAAATTGCCTTTTTGCCTTTTATTGGGCCGGACTTCGTCAAGGCTTTCCTTGCCTACTTCCTGGCTCGCCAAGTGCTCTTGAGGCTTGAAAGGATGCGCTTGGGAAGGATGTCCGCTGCGCGTTGACCTCTTGCAAGGAGCCGAGTAAAATGGCCCAGGAATCAGAAAAGTGGGGATTCGAGTGTGGGGGGAGAAAAGGTGCAGAGGCTGAAGCGACCTACCCAGGAGGACGTGGCGCGCCTTGCGGGAGTGTCAAGAGCGACCGTTTCGTACGTCATCAATGGTCTTGCACGGGGGAACATATCCATTTCCGAAAAAACACGTCGACGGGTGCTTGAGGCGGCCGAGCAATTAGGGTATGTGCCAGATGCCACTGCTCGAGCTCTCCGTCTTGGGACTACGAAAGCCTTAGGACTCATTATTCCTGACATTCGAAATCCCCATTTCTGGGAAACCGTTGACGGTGCCTGGCGCGAGGCCCGTGCCTCGGGGTATCACCTTCTGCTCTCCAGCATGGATTTGAGCGCAGAGTACGGTCGTGAGATTTTCGAAGAGCTTTCCCATCGACGGGTTGACGGCCTCATCCTCATGGGGTCTTTTATCGAGCAATCGGACGAGGCGCAGAAGATTCTCTTGCGGCTTCGGAAGCAGCGCCTTCCTATTGTGGAAATCAGCGACCATCTCCGGGACGACCACGTGGACCAAGTGGTTTCCGACTATCGAAGTGTCACCCACGAAGTTATGGAGTTGCTCTTTTCTCTGGGGCATCGCCGCATAGGGCTCGTTTATGGTGTCGCCAGGTCTGACCTTGCTTTGGACCGTCTTGAGCCATACCGGAAGTGCCTCGAGGGCTTTGGGATTGCTTTTGACGAGCACCTTGTGGTCCAGTGCGGTCCAACCATAGAGGATGGGTACAGGGCCACTTTTGCCCTCATGAACTGTGACCCTCCCCCCACAGCTATCGTGGCGATTAATGATCTTTTGGCTATTGGTGTCATGAGAGCGCTCGTGGACCTCGGTCGTTCTGTGCCGAGAGACGTTTCTGTGGTAGGGTTTGATGATATTCCTCAAGCACGGTACCTGGTGCCCCGCCTTACCACTGCTACGAAGGACGCCTCGCTTTTGGGTCAAAAGGCGGTTCAGCTCCTCCTTAAGCGCATTGCGGTTCCTGACCGTCCGTATGAGTGCGTGGTGCTCCCTGCCCGCCTCATCGTCCGCGAGTCCACTGGCCCCGCACCGCGGGGATGACAGAGGCGGGCGCTTTTTCTGCTGGAGCCGTTGACTTTTGTGGTTCCCTTTTGGTATAAAGGTGGTGAGGTTACACGTGTAACCTTAATCGTGAAAGCCACTCGGGGGTGAAGCTGTTATGCTCTTTAAGGGTCGAGTGCTCTTGGTGGTAGGAGTTCTTGCGATGGTGCTTGGGGGTTTTGCCCTCCCCTCTTCGTCCCAAGAGGTGGTCATCCACTATCTCACAGTGCAGCAGGAGAACGAGGGTTGGCCGAAAATCATCGGAGAGCTCACCAAAGAGTACGCTGCCCAGAGGCCGGATGTAGCCGTAGTGTGGAAGTACGAATATGTGCCACAGGTTGACCTCGTGCAGCGAGTGCAGCTTCTTGCCGCCACAGACAGTCTCCCTCTCCTTTTCAACTACGAGTCTGGAGCGCCTCTTCTTGAGCTTATCCGTGCTCAAAGGGTGCTGGAGATTGAATCCACCTTTGCTCGCCTTGGTATCCTCGGAGAGATGAATCCTGGCATTATCGGCGTTCTCAAGCGACTTGTCCACAACGAAGGGCTTTACGCCCTACCTTTGGAGATGAACATCGAGGGATTCTGGTACAACAAGAAGATTTTCGAAGATCTTGGCCTGAAAGAGCCACTCACCTGGGATGAGCTTGAGCACATTGCCGCAAAGGTGCACGAAGCAGGGATACAGCCCTTTGCTGTCTCTGGAATTCAGCGATGGCCTATTACACGAATCATCAACGGATACGTCATTCGCAAGTACGGTGTGGATGCTCTGGCTCGAGTGATGGCTGGAGAATTGAAAGTCACTGACCAAGGATTCGTTGAGGCTGCTCGGGTGGTGTACGAGTGGGGTCGCAAGGGGTACTTTGGGGTAGGCGTCAACACGCTCGATTACGGTCCAGCACAGGACCTCTTCCTCCAGGGAAAGGCTGCTATGTACTACATGGGGAGCTGGGCCCTTCGGGACTTCAACAATCCCCAGGTGAATAAAATTGGTGTAGAAAATATCGGCTTGTTCAACGTTCCGCTTGTTCCTGGCGGTGTTGGGACCCTGGAGGAGTGGAATGTCAATGCTGGTTTGACGACCTCTATTGCTCGTGCCAGGTTTGAGGAAAATCCAGAAATCATTAGCGATTGGATGCGGTACGTATTTTCCCGATATGGAGACCGAGCTATGACGGAGCTTGGACTCATCACTGGTTTCCAAGTGAGGGAGGTTCCCGAGAACCTCTCTCCTCTGACTCGGATGGTCCTCGAGAAGCTTCAGGGCGTTAAGGGCGGAGCGTTTTGGTTTGAAGCCCTCTTCGATGCGCGCACGATGAGCGTAGCCTGGGACAATGCTCAGCTTCTTGCCACGAATGCCATGACACCCGAGGAGTACATGGAGGAACTCCAAAGGGAGATCGACGCCCAGCGACAGGGACGGTGATAGTGTGGTTTGGGGGTGGCTTTCGCCACCCCCAAGGGAGGTATTCCCATGGAGCGAGTGTTGCGTGATTGGAAAGCTCTTGTCCTTTTTGTTGCCCCCGCCTTTTGTTTTTACGGCGCCTTTGTCTTTCTCCCTGTGCTCTGGTCGACGGGTTATTCCTTCTTTGAGGGTTCGCCCATTTCCGGTTTCCGATTCGTGGGATTCACCAATTACTTCAAGTTGTGGCAGGACCGAGATTTCCTCCGCAGTCTCTGGTTCAGCGCTCGTTACGCGTTGGTGGTGACCTCAGGACAGATAGCCTTTGGCTTTCTCCTCTCCATGCTGTATTTCCTTGTGCTCAACCGCTCATCCCGTTTTGCTCCGTTCCTGCGGACGCTCGTGTTCTTCCCGGTGGTTCTTCCTACCGTGGCGGTTGCCCAAATGTTCGTGAAGCTCTTTGAGATAACACCCCAATATGGTCTTGTGAACGCCGTTTTGGATGCTCTTGGCCTTGACTTTTGGATTCGACCATTCCTTGGGCGGGGAGAAACAGCTTTTTGGGTGGCTGCCACCATGAACATATGGACGGCTATGGGGTTCTATGCGGTGCTTTTGTACTCTGGGCTCCTTGATATTCCAAACGAGCTTGTGGAGGCGGCTCGCCTTGACGGGGCTTCAGGATGGAGTCTTATGCGTTTTGTCCTTACGCCTCTTTTAAGGCCGCTTCTTGTCACCTCCACCATTTTCAGTCTCAACGGGACGATAAAAGTGTTCGACCAGATTCTCGCTCTCACCGGAGGGGGACCTGGGAAAACGACGACCCCTCTGACGCTGTACATGTACCGCACGGCTTTTCACTATGGTCAGTATGGCTATGGAAGCGCTATTGCTGTCGTGCTGACTTTGGAGTGCCTCCTTATCACTGGCCTTTTCTCTCTTTTCCGAAAAGGAGAAAGGTAAGACTATGACGCGGAAATCCTTTGTGTTTTTTGTGGTTATAGGTGTTCTTGTGGTTTTTGAAACGTACCCCCTCGTGTGGATGGTTCTCTCCTCGTTGAAGGCTCCTCACGAGTTTACGACACGACCCATCTACACATTTCCTGAGGGCATATGGTGGGAGAACTACCTGAGAGCTTGGACGGTGGGCCGGGTGGGAACATACCTTCGAAACAGTGTGATTGTCACGTTGCCATCCCTTCTTGCCACGCTTTTCCTTGGAACCATGGCGGCTTTTGGCATTGAGGTCATGCGCTCAAGGTGGAACAGTGTCGTCCTGCTTGTGTTTCTTGCCGGCATCATGATTCCTGTGCAGATGATCCTTCTCCCCCTTTTCGCTTTCTACCATAAGGTACAGCTCCTTGACACGTGGTGGGCACTCATCATCACCTACACGGCCTATGGCCTTCCCCTCACCGTGTTTTTCATGACCGGGTACTTCCAAGCCCTCTCAAGAGAGGTTCTTGAAGCGGCGATTCTCGATGGAGCAACTATCTTTCAGGTCTTTTTCCGAATTGCTGTCCCTATGGCGGCAAACGCTCTTTTTACCTTAGCTATGGTGCAGTTTTTCTTTATTTGGAACGACTTGGTCTTTTCTTTGACCTTTGTGAGCACCATTGAACGACGTACTGTCCAAACAGGACTTTTGAATTTTGTGGGTCGTTTCGGTCAGATTGAATGGGGTCCGACCTTTGCGGCCATTGCCCTTGTGGTTATACCCACTTTCTTCCTCTATCTCTTCCTGAGTCGGTTCATCATGGAAGGGTTAACGGCTGGGGCTTTGAAGGGGTGAGAGATATGGAAAACGACGCCATGCTTCCTCGAGTTGTTGATGTTCGTTTTGAGCACTACCGCGAAACTCTTGGCATTGGCCATGACCGTCCCCGCCTTTCCTGGCGGGTAGTAACGGCCATTCCCTCGTGGTGGCAGGAAGCCTACCGAGTTCGTTTGCTTGACGAAAGGGGCCACCTTAAGGAGGAAACGGAGTGGATTATCTCTGACCAATCCGTCCTCGTCCCCTGGCCCTTTGCACCCTTGCGGTCTCGAGAGCGGCGGTTCGTCCAGATACAGGTGCGAGGGAAAGATGGATCAGTTTCTCCTTGGAGCGCCCTCTTTGGCGTTGAAGCAGGGCTCTTACGCCCTCAAGACTGGAAGGCAAAGTTCATCACTCCTGCTTGGGACGAGGATGTCTCGTGTGGTCAGCCTTGTCCCTTTTTGCGTTGTGAGTTTGTACTTCTGCGACCGATATCTCGAGCTCGCCTCTACATTACTGCTTTAGGCGTGTACGAGGCGTACATCAATGGACGGGTAGTGGGCGACCAGATACTTGCCCCAGGTTGGACAAGCTATCACCATAGGCTCTTGTACCAGACCTTCGACGTCACGGATTTCCTTCGCGTTGGTCGAAATGCGTTAGGAGCTATTCTCGGTGATGGTTGGTATCGTGGGCGACTTGGTTTTGGAGGAGGTCGGCGGAATATTTATGGTACGCGGTTGGCCCTTCTCGCCCAGCTCGAGGTGGTTTCTGAGGACGGAATGGTGGAGGTCATAGGAACCGATGAGAGTTGGCGAGCTACAACAGGACCGATTTTGTCCAGCGACCTCTACGATGGGGAGGTGTACGACGCCCGTCTTGAGCTTGGCAACTGGACCGAACCGGGATACGACGACCGAAGCTGGCGTCCTGTGCGAGCCCTCCTTGATGTCCCCTTCTCTATCCTTGAGGCTCCTTTGGGTCCACCGGTACGGCGGATAGAGGTACGGAACCCTGTAGCCTTTTCCGTTTCTCCCGAGCGGATTATTGTCGATTTCGGACAGAACTTGGTTGGGAGGGTACGATTGAGGGTACGGGGCCAAAGGGGACAGGCTATCACCCTGCGCCATGCTGAGGTTTTAGAAGGTGGAGAGTTGTGCACTCGAACGTTGCGGACAGCGCAAGCCACCGATGTCTATATCCTTCGAGGGGATGGGGAAGAAACCTGGGAACCTCGCTTCACGCTCCATGGTTTCCGGTATGTGGAAATCCGAGGCTGGCCCGGAGAGTTCCAGAGTGACCATGTTCAAGCTGTGGTGTGCCACTCTGACTTGGAGCGAACCGGTTGGTTTTCCTGCTCCGATGCCTTGGTCAACCGTCTGTACGAGAATGTGGTGTGGAGCATGCGGGGGAATTTCGTCTCCGTACCCACCGATTGTCCCCAGAGGGACGAGCGTTTGGGATGGACTGGTGATATCGCTCTTTTCTCTCGTGCGGCGGTTTTCCTGTACGATGTCTCTGGTTTTCTCCTCTCCTGGCTTCGCGATCTTGCCCTGGAGCAGAAGGAAAGGGGAGGCCTTGTTCCCCTTGTTGTCCCTAATGTCCTCAAGACTCCACCCATAGCGGCAGCCGCCTGGGGAGACGCAGCGGTTATCGTTCCCTGGGTGCTTTACGAGTGCTCCGGCGATGTGGAGATTCTCGCAAGGCAATTCGAGAGCATGAAGGGGTGGGTTGATGCGATATCGGAGATGGTGGGAGAACGGAAACTCTGGCAGAGTGGGTTCCAGTTTGGGGACTGGCTTGACCCTTCTGCTCCCTTTGATAAGCCTTGGGAGGCCCGTACCGATCCGTATCTCATCGCCACAGCGTATTTTGCTCACTCCGCGGCAATCGTGTCCCAGGTGGCGAGCATCCTCGGACGAGAGGAAGATGCCAAAAAGTATGGAGACCTTGCTGCAGCAATCCAAGAGGAGTTCCTCAAAGAGTATGTCACCCCATCAGGGCGTCTGGTCAGCGATACGCAAACGGCTTACGCCTTAGCCATTCACTTTGGACTCTTGCGGGAGCCTGAGAAGAGGAAAAGGGCTGGGGAGAGACTCCTTGAACTCGTTCGGGATCGGGAGTACCGTATTGGTACGGGGTTTGTAGGGACACCTATCATCTGTCATGCCCTGTGCGAGGTCGGCTTGGAGGACGCTGCGTACAAGCTTTTCCTTCAGAAAGAATGTCCCTCCTGGTTGTACCCGGTGACGATGGGAGCAACGACGGTGTGGGAGCGTTGGGATAGCCTTCGGCCCGATGGGACCGTGAATCCCGGCGAGATGACCTCGTTCAACCACTACGCCTTTGGTGCGGTCATTGACTGGTTGCACCGTTTCGTGGGAGGCGTTATTCCTTTGGAACCTGGGTACAGGAGGGTGTGTATTCGTCCAGTGCCCAGGGCCTATTTTCAGTGGGTTTCGCTCCGCTACTGTACGCCCTATGGGGTCCTGGAGAGCCGATGGTTGCTGAAGGAGGGCGCTTTCGTGGTCGAGGTAACGGTTCCTCCAAACGCTCGTGCGCTTGTCATGCTCCCTGGGGAAGAACAACCCATCGAGGTTGGTTCCGGCTCCTACGTGTGGACGCGGCCTTGGAACAACCCAAACACATCCCCCTCCCTTGAGACATTAGTAGAAGACGTGGCAGCCGAGCCCAAGATTTGGCGGAGGATTGTCGCGGTTCTCAAGGAATTCTTCCCCGACTGGGTCTACGTTGAGGAAGCGTTGCGCTCAGAAAAAGGGCGTTCCCTCCAAAGGGCCCTGAAGCGCCTTTTTGGGAATGGCCAGATTCTAAAGAAGCTGGAAGAAGTGCTGCGGGAGCAAGAAGTCCAGTCGTAGTTTTGGGAATACAACGCAAGCCTTTCGGTTATTCGGAGTAAATTCCAGAAAGGGGGGATCTCCATGCTTGAGGTCGGTACCAAGGCGCCTGATTTTGTCCTGAAAGACCAGCATGGGAAAGAACAGAGGTTGAGCGATTTCCGGGGTAAGAAGGTCATCCTCTCCTTCCACCCCCTTGCCTTTACAAGGGTGTGCACTTACCAAATGCAGGATCTTGAAGCCAAAAAGAAGGAGTTCGACGAACTTGGTGCCATTGCTTTCGGCCTGAGCGTAGATCCTGTACCGGCAAAGCATGCCTGGGCAAAGGAGATTGGGGTGAGAGAAACCCTTCTTCTTTCAGATTTCTGGCCCCATGGGGAGGTAGCCCAAAAGTACGGTGTTTTCGACGAAAAGGAGGGCTTTTCGAAGCGTGCTGTCTTCATTGTTGATGAGGACGGCACAATTCTCTGGAAGAAGGAGTATCCCCTCAAGGAGCGGCCGGATATTGAGGAAATTTTAGCTGTTTTGAAGGGATGATGTTTTGTGTTCCGGGCAATCTACCAAGGTGTAGTTATCGCCGAAAGCGAAAAGACAATAGAGCTTGAGGGGAACTGGTACTTTCCCCCAGAGGACGTCAAGAAAGAGTACCTCTTTCCGAGTGACCACAGAACGATTTGTCCTTGGAAAGGTGAAGCAAGGTACTACCACGTTCGGGTTGGTGACCATATCGCTTGGAACGCTGCCTGGTACTATCCAGACCCAAAGGACGCAGCGCGTCACATTCGGGGGTACATTGCCTTTTGGAAGGATGTCGTTGTTGAGCGAAGCTGAGTGACCACCCCATTTGTCCTCTCTGAGGGCTCCTTTTGGGAGCCCTCTTTTCCTCCTAAGAATCAATTTTTTTGATATAAATGAAAAAATTTACGTTTCCCCACCTCTGGCGTGGTAAAGCCCTATTGACAGAGGAGTGATGATGTGTGTATTGTAGTAATGGCATGTTGCAACCCCGCTGTTTTATATCATAAATTTTGATATGCAGGGGAGATCGTATGCTCCGAAAGAGCGGGAGCATTCTGGTTCTCAATACCGACAAGGATGTCGAGGTTCTCAAGGCCTTAGGTTCGGAGCTTCGCATCCGCATCCTTGAGCTCCTCAACGGCAAAAAGCTCAACGTGAATGAGATTGCCCAGGCCCTTGGAATTCCTCAGTCTACTGCGGCGGTGAACATCAAAGCCCTGGAAAGGGCTGGCCTCGTCAAAGTGGAAAACACAAAGGGCAAAAAGGGCTCCCAGAAACTCTGCAGCGCTCAGTACAGCGAAATTGTTATCGCTTTCTCCTCGAAGGGTAGGGAAAGTGAGGACGATGTCATCGAAGTTGAGATGCCCGTGGGCCTCTACACGAAATTCGATGTCAGTCCCCCTTGTGGTCTCTGCTCGAAGGAGAAAATCATCGGTTTTCTCGATGCCCCAGATTCCTTCTGGAGCCCTGAAAGGGTCAAAGCGGGGCTTCTCTGGTTTGAGAGAGGGTTCGTAGAGTACAAGTTTCCGAATAATGCCCTCTATAAGCGAAAACCCTTAAAGCGTATTGAAGTCCAGATGGAGCTCTCCTCTGAGGTTCCGGGGACGAATGAGAATTGGCCCTCTGACATTACCCTCTGGATTAACGAGGTTGAAGTCGGTACCTGGACATCTCCTGGAGATTTTGGGGACAGGAGAGGTCGTTTCACGCCCCTTTGGTGGAAACTTGAGGGATCTCAGTACGGTCTCCTGAAAACCTGGATTGTGACCGAAGAGGGGTCTTTTGTTGATGGGGAGCGGGTTTCCGATATTACCCTGAAGGACCTTGACATCTATAAGCATTCGTCCATTAAGGTCCGAATCGGTATCAGAGAAGATGCCAAAAACGTTGGTGGAATCAATATCTTTGGTCGGGGTTTTGGAAACTACGACCAGGACATTGTGTTGAGGTTGTATTTCTGAGGGAGGGCCTCACAAGGGAAGTGGGAGCTCTGAGGTGTGGGTCAGTGTGGCGGTTGAGAGAGGGTGTGCAGGGTGTTGCTCTTTTGGGTGTTTGGTTGGTTGTGAGTGTCCTTCAGGGGTGGAAACGTGGGTGAACCCTTGCTCCTACTTAACAAGGTGACAAAGGTGTTCCAGGTTGGGGCCCTTTTTTCAAAGGTGAGGATATACGCCGTATGGGATGTTACCCTCGAAATTGGGGCGGAACCGGTTGTATTTACGCTGGTGGGTGAGAGCGGGAGTGGGAAGACTACGTTGGCCAACATCTTGTTAGGGCTTGTGAAGCCTACGGAAGGTCATGTCTCTTTCTTGGGGAAGAGTATAGAGAGCTATAAACGGTCGGAATTCATAAGGTTGGTCCAACCCGTGTTCCAGAACCCCTACGAAACGTTCAATCCCCTGAAGAAGATCGAAGTGTACTTCTGGTCGGTAATACGCAGGCTCGGAATAGCTAATGGCAGTGGTCGCGCTGCAGAGCAAATCATCGATGAAGCCTTACATTCTGTTGCTTTGACCTGGGAGGAGGTCAGAGGGAAGTACCCCCACGAGTTCTCCGGTGGACAGCTGCAGAGGCTGTCAATAGCCAGGGCGTTGATGGTTAATCCTTTGCTTTTGGTGGCCGATGAGCCTGTTTCGATGCTTGATGCCTCTTTGAGGGTATTTGTCCTTAACCTCTTTAGGAAGCTGAAAGAAGAAAAGCGGCTGTACATCGTTTATATCACCCATGACCTTGCTACAGCCTATTATTTGAGTGACCACATAGCTGTGATGTTGCGGGGTTCGATTGTTGAAACAGGACCAGCCGAGAAGGTTCTGCTTAGCCCTTTGCATCCGTACACGATGCTCCTGAAAGAGTCGGTGCCAGATCCCCATAAAGGGAAAGGGGAGTGGTTGCGTTCCGAAACAAGGGAGGAGCATGTTTTAGAAATTGAGGAATACACTGAGCAGGGTTGTAAATTTGCTTTGAGGTGCCCTTGTGTTCGAGATGTTTGCCGGAAGTTGATGCCACCGAGCACCGTGGTTGACGGTGTAACGGTAAAGTGCTGGCTTTATCAAGCCCAAGGAAGGGGGGTGTGATAGGTAGAAGCGTTGCACAAATTGGTGAGTCTTTGGTGAGTCCTGCTTGGTGAGCGTCACTTCTCTTGGACAATTAGGGGGATTTCTGAAGGAGGGAAGTATCGTGGTACGAAGGAGTTTATGGTTGGTGGTTATGCTCTTCTTGGTGGTGGGGGTTAGTGGCGCGCTTGTAGCGCAAGAGATTTTGCCAGGTATACCGAGGAACGAGGTCATCATTATTGAAGACCCATCGGGACGCTCTCTCAACCCAGGAAGGTTCAACCTGTGGGGAGGCGGTGTCTCGAGCTGGTCAACCGGGCTCCAGCAGTTGTGTCTGGGAACACTCTGGTACATCGACCCAGATGAGGGTATAGAAGGTAAGCCTTGGATCGACTTGTTAGCAGCTGAACCTCCTGTGTATAACGCAGATTATACTGAAATGACGGTGAAACTGCGGAAAGGTATTTACTGGAGTGACGGTGTACCATTCACGGCAGATGACGTGATCTTCACTGTGGAGACTCTGAAGGCACACCCTGAGATGACTTGGGGTGCGTATATGCAGGTCAACGTAGAAGAGGTCAAGAAAGTCGACGACTACACCGTGGTGTTCAAGCTCAAGAAGCCCAATGGGAGGTTCCACACCGTCTTCACGACCCGGTGGTCAGCTTGCTACATCATGCCGAAACACGTCTTCGAAAAAGTGGAAGATCCAATAGCTTTTGATTTCAACCCGCCTGTTGGAACAGGACCCTACGTTTTGAAGTCATACGATCCTAACGGGTATTGGTTCCTCTGGGAACTGAGGGAAGACTGGCAAAGGTCTGACCTTGGAGTTGCTTACGGGATTAAGCCTGGCCCCAAGTACGTCCTCTACAAAGGTATTCCATCACCGGAGAAAAAGGTCATGGATCAGTTAGCTCACGAGCTTGACATCATTCACGATTTACCACCAGAAGGGGCCATCACTCTCTACCAGAATAATCCCTACTGCGTTACCTGGTTTGATGGTTGGCCATGGGCGCATCCTGATCCCACCCTGCCCTCTATAATCATGAACCATGAGCACTTCCCCTACAACCTCAGGGAAGTGCGGTGGGCTCTCACCCTGGCCATTGACGTAGTACAGGTTGCGCTGCAAGCCTACAACGGTTGTGCAACCATATCCCCCATTCACATTCCTCCAACAGGTCTTTACCCTTCGTGGTACTTTGATAAGATAGAGCCATGGCTTAAAGAGTTTACTCTTACAATAGGTGGCGAAGCGTTTAAGCCCTACGATCCTGAAATTCCGATGAAGATAGCAGAGGCCGTAAGGTATGCCTTCGGTTACAAGATACCAGAGGATCCCCAGCAGATTAAAAAGCTTGTAGGTTATGGATGGTGGAAGTATGCCCCCGATATGGCGAGCAAACTGCTTGAAAGCGTAGGATTCACAAGAGACAAGAATGGGAAATGGTTGTTGCCTGATGGCAAACCTTGGAAGATCACAATCCTGTGTGAGGCAGCTACAAGATCCGTTATGACTCGGGCTGCTGCAGCTATTGCTGAACAGTGGCGCAAATTTGGTATCGATGCACAGATAGAGGCGGTAGAGGCTTACATGGTGTGGACGAGAATGAACTATGGGGAGGACCCGGACACGGTTTACTGGGGCTGGTGTATCGAAACCTGGGGAGGACATCCGGACCTCTTCTGGTTCCTTGAGTCCTGGCATTCTGAGTACTACAGACCCACCGGACAGCCAGTGGTGGCTAAGAACCCCATGCGGTACAAGAGCGAAGCAGTGGACAAGATTATCGAGGAGTTGAGGCGGACGGACTTCTTCAAGGACCAAGAAAAGATGATCGAGCTTGGGCTTGAATACGTGAAGATATGCGTGCAGGACATGCCCATCATCCCCGTATTCTCGTACAACGTCTTCACAGTCTGCGATGAGTACTATTGGACTGGCTATCCTACCGCAGAGAATCCTTACACGAATCCTGTGCCGAACTGGGGCAATACAAGATTCATGTTCATCAAGCTGCAGCCTGCTGCAGAGAAGAAGTAGGCAAGATAGTTACCCCTGGGCTTTGCTCCTAAGAGCAAAGCCCAGGGGTTTTTAGCGGGGGATTGTAATGGGAGGGAAAGTTGTAGGCAGTTTTCTCAAATTCTTTATACGGTATTTGGGCGGAAGACTCATCGTTTGTTTTTTGGTCATCTTCGTAGGGGTTACCATCACCTTCCTCATACCGAGGCTGATTCCTGGGAGCAATCCTGCGGAAATCGCTATTAGGCGGTTGCAAATGGCTGGAGCGTATTTACCACCCGAGAGCGTTGAGTTAATGAAAGACGCGCTTTTGAAGCTGTATGGCTTGGAAGGATCGATGGTAGAGCAGTACTTTAGGTATTGGAGGGAGCTTCTGAGGGGTAACTTAGGGCCCTCCTTTGCTTCCTTTCCCACGCCGGTCATCGTTCTCATCTTGCGGTCTCTTCCTTGGACGGTGGGACTTTTAGCCCTAACTGCGGTGATATCTTGGGTTGTAGGGACGGCATTGGGAGGAATAGCAAGCTACAGGGATAGAGGCCTGTGGGTCAAGATTTTTGAGATGTTCTCTAACGCTGTGAGGCCTATTCCTTATTACATCTTCGCCTTTACCCTCCTTGTTATATTTGCTTACCTTCTGCGATGGTTTCCTGCGGGGGGCGCTTTCCAGGTGGGAATCGAACCATCTTTCAGCGGAGCCTTTGTGAAAAGCGTCGTTAAGCATGGTTTCTTGCCGGCTCTCTCGCTGATCATAATAGGCATAGGTGCCTGGTTCCTCAACATGCGAAACCTCGTTTCAGGCGTTCTCCACGAGGATTTTGTTGTGTTTGCTCATCAGATGAAACTTAAGGAATCGATAATCCTTAGGAATTACGTGATGAAAGCGGCCATGCCTGCGCAGTTAACGGGGCTTGCCCTCCAACTTGGGACAGTTTTTAGTGGCACAATCATTACCGAAATCGTCTTCAGTTATCCAGGTTTGGGAACCTTAGCTTTTACAGCCATCATGCAATCGGACTATAACCTGATGATGGGGATTACCTTATGCTCAATAGTGGCAGTGGCGCTTGCAACGCTTTTGGTGGATCTCTTGTTACCATTTGTTGATCCGCGGATTCAGTACACAGGTGGGGTGAGCTGAAGGCGTCGGTAGTATACAGGGAGTGAAGACACGTGTCTATTGCGACTTTAGCAGTAACGGGGAGACTGTTTAGGCATGACGTAAGATTCAGGGTTGCTCTTGTTGTGTTCATTCCCCTGGTCGTTTTTGTCATATTGTCGCTGTTTTCTCCTCATGACCCACGCTCATCTTACTATGCCCCTATTAACCGTCCACCTTCTTTGAGCCATCCGTTTGGAACGAATGGAAGGGGACAAGATCTCTTCTGGCTGATGACCTTTGCGCTGAGGAATTCGCTAATCTTTGGGGTGGAGGTGGCCCTGCTTTCTCGCCTCATAGCGATGATTGTGGGTGTTGTCGCAGGGTACAAAGGAGGAGTAATTGACCAGGCGCTTATTTTCCTCTGTGACTCGTTCATAGTCCTACCCATTTTCCCCATATTGATATTCCTCAAGCTCTTGACCAGAGAAATGGACTTCACCACGTTGGCCATGGTTTTAGCCTTGTTTGGCTGGCCCTGGGATGCAAGGTTGATAAGAACTCGAGTGCTCAGCTTGAGAGAACAAAAGTTTACGGTTACCGCGGTGTTTTCTGGAGAGAACACTGTAGATTTGATATTCCGAGAGTACTTACTCCATATCCTCCCCATCGTGTTTGCGACGACCATCAACAACATGCTCTGGTCCTTGGGTTTTGAAATAACCTTATCGGTGCTTGGGCTTACCCCCTTGGATATCCCGACTATGGGGACGGTGACCTACTGGGCTATACAACAGCAGGCCATGGTAATGGGTATATGGTGGTGGGTTTTCTTTCCCGTGGTCTTCATCATCCTCCTTTTCACCTCATTGTACCTCCTTTTTGTGAGCATAACCGATTTCATCAATCCTCGAGGGAGGACATTGGTCGGATGAGAGAAGCAGTGAAGGCCGAGCCAGCTGCGGTTTGCGTCGAGGTTGAGAACCTCCAGGCCTGCTATGTTATTGAGCAGCAAGGAATCATAAAGAGGGTGAAGGCAGTTGACGGTGTTTCCTTAAACATCAGAGAGAACAGCTTCCTGGCAATCGTGGGGGAATCGGGATGTGGCAAAACCACCTTGGCAAGGGTTCTGTACGGTGCGGTGAATTCGAATTTGCTGGTGATTGGAGGAAGAGTTTGCTATGCGCTTGGTGACGCAAAGTACGAACTCTCTCCTGCAGTCAATACCCTAAGGGCGGTTTGGTGGGAGAAGATTTCCTATATCCCTCAGGGTTCTCTCAGTGCTTTGAACCCGATCAGAAAGCTGAGAGATATATTTTTTGACCTTGCAACATCACACAATGTGCCCTTCGAAGAACAAAGGGTGAAGGCTCACTTGGAAATGGTGAAGCTTCCTTCGTACACGTTGCGCATGTATCCTTTCGAACTTTCGGGAGGAATGAGGCAGAGAGCTGTTATAGCGTTGGCGACTTTTTTGAATCCGAGTGTCATCATTGCGGATGAGCCTACCTCTGCTCTCGATGTCATTACCCAGCGTGATATCTTGCGGCTTTTGAAGCACATTCAGATTACCGCAAAGAGTACCTTTATTTTCATCACCCACGACATTGCGCTGGTTCCTGACCTGGCCGATGTTGTGGCCATAATGTACGGTGGGCGCATAGTGGAGTACGGTCCTGTAGAGACTGTTTTTTCGAGCCCTCTTCACCCATATACTAGGTTCTTGCTCTCCGCAACGCCCACAATCGGGGACAAGACTGAGAAGCGGGCTATCCCGGGAACCCCGGTGAGTCTTATTGATCCACCCCCAGGATGCAGGTTCCATCCGAGGTGCCCCTACAGAGGGGAGAGATGCGTTGAAGGGGAACCCTGTCTGGAAAAGACGGATGCCAAAATCGTAGAGCACCAGGTTGCGTGTTGGTTGTACGAATAGTTGAGGAATGCGAAGCCTTGTAGGAAGCCGTGTCTCCAGGATCGTGGCGTGGGAATCGGTTCGATTGTTCTTCCGTGGTTGCACATAGTTTTGTTTTTCTTTGGTGGCGATCTTGCTTTGATGAAGGGGAGCCTCGTTGCCGCAGCAGAGTTGGTTCTCGTTTGGAGTACATTCTTCGGTAACGTGTTGTAGGAAGATAGAGGGTACCGGTACTTATTAGGGCCGCATATGCAGCTGGGAAAACGAGAGGTCTCTGAGGTGTTTCAAGGGAAGTTTTTTGGTGAGCAGCTTTTGGGCTCATTTTCAGAAATTCTCCGTTTGATGTGCTTTTTGCTTGTGGTAGTCAAGAGCACCTCCCTTTGTCTTAGGTTCTCCAAGAATGGTGTTCGTTGCATGCTGAAAAGCACCGCCTTGTCGCCGGCTAGCGGGAATGGGTTTGAGGGTTCGTGAGGGTTCCCAAGTACGAGGATTGACGCTTTCATCAAAGGGCGGTAAAACCTAGAAGAGTCGTAAAGCATGAGTGGGGATTCCTTTCTTGAGTTACGAGGTATTCGCTGGACTGAGGGTTAGAGTTGTGGGAACAAGGATGGCATGTCTTAGTCGGTGGGGCGAGAGTAGCTGAGGAAAGTTCAAAAAACCTTTGAGAGGAGGAAAAACGATGAATGCTCATGTAAAGGTCTGGGGAGTAAAGACAGGACATATTAGCTCCCTTATCTATGGGCATTTCATTGAGCACCTTGGCCGTTGCATTTATGGGGGTGTATTTGACGAACATTCTCCCCTCTCCGATGCGCAAGGTTTTCGGCAAGATGTCTTAGAGGCAGTCAAAAGAATCAAATGCCCGATTCTTCGCTGGCCGGGAGGGAATTTCGCCTCGGCGTACCACTGGGAAGACGGGATTGGTCCAAAGGAAGACCGCCCCCAGCTTGTGAACTACATTTGGGGTGGTTTAGAGAGTAACCACTTTGGGACCGATGAGTTCATCGAGTATTGCAAAAGAGTAGGCGCAGAACCGTACCTTGCGGTAAGCCTTGGAACAGGGACGCTCGATGAGGCCCTTCACTGGCTTGAGTACTGTAACCTCGATACCCCGACAAAGTACGCCACCCTGCGAAAGAAATTCGGACATCCTGAACCGTATCGGGTGAAGTACTGGGGGATTGGTAACGAGGTCTATGGTCACTGGCAGGTGGGACACTGCAATGCCGGAGAGTACGCCGAGAAACTCCGTCAGTTTGCGATGTTCATGAAAACCCTTGACCCTTCCATCAAGATTATCGCGGTGGGAGCTGATGACCCGGAATGGGATTTGACGGTTCTCAAACACGCCGGAAAGCTCATCGATTTCATCTCTATCCACCAGTACCATGGTTCGGAGGACTACTACGAGACCGTTGCCGCGGCATATTACGTGGAGGAGCGTCTGCGGCTTCTTGCTCATCTCATAAAGAGTACCCACATGGACCACGTGAAGATTGCCTTTGATGAATGGAACATTTGGTACCAGGTGGATCCTGAAGAGGAGATGAGGGAAAAGGGTGTCGTATACCTTGAAGAACCGTACACCCTCAAAGATGCCTTGTTCGCCGCTGGAATCTTCTGTGTGCTCCATCGCTTAAGCGACGTGGTGGGCATGGCTAACCTCGCCCAAATGGTCAACGCCTTGGGGATGATAAAGACGACGAAAGACGCTCTGGTCCTCACGCCCATATACCACGTATTTGACCTTTTTGTGAACCATACTGGCTCTGTGCGCCTGGGGTGTGAGGTGTACACTGAACACTACGCCATTCGGGCAAAGAGCTTCGTCGGTGGGCGGAACTCCTTTACCTTGGAGCGAGTGCCGTACTTTGACGCTTCTTTAACGTATGATCCGGACCGGCAAATGTTGAGTGTGGCTATGGTGAACTTCCACAAGGATGAACCATGTGAAGTTGTCCTTGACCTTTCTGAGCTCCCCGCCTCAAAAGAGGCGACGCTTTTTGCCCTCGGTGGGGAGGTTTACGCGGAAAACGACTTTACCCATCCTGATCGAGTGAGTCCGGTGGTCTCAAAACTTACCCTCTCTCCTTCTTTCTCCATTCCTCCCCATACCCTTTGGATTGTGGAAGTCCCTCTGGAGAGGAAGATCCTCTGATGACTGTTGGTTCCCCCCCAAGGCGTTGCTACAGCAACGCCTTGGGGGGGAACCTTGGGTTGAGCCGGTAAGCTATTGGCCTTGTGGGGCTGCATGGGCGTTTTTCTCCTCTTTTCTGCAATTTCGAGGGCTTTGGATACTCTTTGGTGGTTCCGGTTGGTTGACAAAGGAAGAAAAGCCGTCTATCATAGAAACCGGTTGAATGAGTAAAAGAAAATAGCATACTGGTATGGTTATATCAGGGGGTGAGAGCTTCGACAAATACCGTAGAGCCTTTGGGTTGACGAGTAACGTAAAGCAATGAGGAGGTGGATATGGTGAAGCAAGTGGTATTTGTGGGGTTGCTTTTGAGTGCAATCGCTTTTGCCTGCGCCTGTGTCTCTGCGGAAACGGTGATAAAGTACGCCCACTGGAACGCCCTCCCCGCCGACCCGTACAACTATGTCAAGGCCTTCGAGGAGAAGAATCCTGACATTAAGGTGGAGTTCATCCAGATTCCTGAGGCAGAGTACTCGCAAAAGCTTCGGTCCATGGCGATGACTGGGACTGCTCCGGATGTTTTGTGCCTTTGGGAAGCCGATTTGGCTGATTTTGTCCGAGCAGGATGGGTACTCAGTCTTGATGAGTACATGAAAGGGAGTAAAGAGCTGCGCCTTGACGATTTCATCCCTGCGGTGAAGCAGCTCATGGAACTCCAGGGCAGTCTCTACGGACTCCCATGGTGTTTTGCCACGGAGATTGCCTATTACAACAAGGACCTTTTCGATAAAGCAGGGGTTGCGTATCCGGGGGCAGACTGGACCTGGGAGGATTTCGAGAACCTGGCAAAGAAGCTCACTATCGAGAGTGAGGGCAAAGTCGACCAATGGGGTTGCGATGCCATTGGTTTCCAGGGTCTTTGGTACTCCCTTGCTGGAGCATTTGGCGATAAAATCGTTGATGAAAAGGGTCGCTTTTCGATGGGCTCTGGTACCAAAGAATTCTTGAATCGGTGGGTTGCGCTGACCAATGCAAAGGTGGTTGCCTCACCTCAGATTACGACGTCTGGGGTAGTGTCCGCTGACCTTTTCATGGCCGGGAAAGCCGCTATGGCTTTCAACGGGAGCTGGATGACCTCGGTGTACAAGGATATCCAAGATTTCGCCTGGGATATTGTGCCACTTCCTAAGGCCAAGCGGTCGTACTCCACATTACATACCGGTTTCTTTGCTATTAATGCTCAGAGTGGGGCAAAAGATGCGGTCTGGAGATTCATCGAGTTCTGCATGAGCGAGGAAGGACAAAAGCTCATCAATACTGCCTACAGCAATCCTTCTGCTCGTCTCTCTCTCCTTAAGAAGGGTTACTACAAGGTGGAAGGCCCCAAAGGTCCAAGGAATTGGGACACCATCGAGCGGACGGCTGAGTTTGCCGAGTGGGGTTATGTCCTTCTTCCTCCAGGACTCACTTTCGATATCGTCAAAGACTTCAACGCTGCAGTTCTTGGGCAGATGAGTGTTGACGATGTGGTACGACAAGCGGTTGAGAAAGCGATAGATATCCTGGGAGAGGACAGAGTCGTTACGGAGTGAGGGGGTTCTCCTTGGGGGGCCTTGAGCCCCCCTTTTGCGTTCTTTGGGGGATGGGAGTTTCCACATGAGGCGAGGTTGGGCATACCTTTTTGTTTCGCCGTGGATTCTGGGCTTTGTGCTCTTTACGGGTGGGCCAATACTTGCCACAATTCTCCTGAGCTTTGCGCGGTGGGATCTCATTGGTTCGCCTGTCTGGGTGGGTCTTGGGAATTACGCAAGGCTTTTCCGAAAAGGTTCGGAGTTCTGGACCATTCTGCGGTTTACGGCCTTTTACACCGCGTTCTCGGTGGTTTTCGCGGTAGGCTGGTCACTGTTTGAGGCTGCGCTCCTCAACACCAAGGGCATTCGCGGTGTCTCCCTTTTCAGTTTTTTCTACTTTATCCCTGCAGTGGTCCCGATGGTGGCTTTAACCTTCGCTTTTCAGCTCATTTTGCACAAGGAACTCGGGATTCTCAACTATGTCCTTTCCCTTCTTGGACTGAGGGAGGGTCCTAATTGGCTTGTGGACCCAAGGATTGTCGTCTGGGTGGTTGTGGCTCTCAACATATACACATTCTACGCTGGGCAAATGATGCTCATCTTTGACAGCGCCCTCAAGGAAGTTCCGAAAGAGCTCTATGAGGCTGCGGAAATCGATGGAGCAGGCCGTATCACGCAGTTTCTGAAAATCACGCTTCCTGCCATATCGCCAATCCTCTTTTTCAATGTGGTCACAGCGACCATCAGTTCGTTGAGTACTTCGTTCACTCTCCTGTATCCTTTGACCGCTGGGGGACCTGGGAAGGTTACACAGGCTATAAGCCTTGATATCTACCACAACGCCTTCAAAACCTTTAGGGTGGGTTATGCTTGTGCCGAATCGGTGATCCTCTTCCTCATCGCTGCAGGAGTATCTCTTCTTATGTTCGCTACCTCAAGGCGATGGGTGTACTACGAGGTGTGAGATGCGAAGACAGAGGCTAAGTCGCGCGTTCCAATATGCGGTAATGGTTGTTGTGGCGATGGTTATGTTTTTCCCGATACTCTGGATTATACTCTCCTCGTTCAAGCCGATGATTGAGTTTAGCACTTTCCCGCCAAGGATTCTCCCCTCTCGCCTTTTCTGGCAAAATTATGCCGAGGTTTTTGCCCATAGCAAGCTCCTTGTCTACCTGAGGAACACCTTGATTCTGATTGTTGGCAATACTGTGGGGACGCTCCTTTCAAGCTCTATCGTTGCCTATCCTCTGGCACGGATGCGCTTCAGGGGGAGAGAAATCATCTTTAGCTTGATACTCATGACCATGATGGTACCAAGTTATGTGACCATTATCCCCCAGTACATTCTCTTCAAGGCGCTGGGGTGGCTCGATACGTTTTTGCCAATTATTGTGCCGGCCTTTTTCGCGTACCCGTACAACGTCTTCCTCTTCCGGCAGTTCTATCGCACCATACCGAAGGAGCTTGATGAAGCGGCAAGAATCGACGGGTGCAGCGAGTGGGGAGTTTTCCTGAGGATTATTGCCCCTCTGTCGAAGCCTGTGTTCATAACCATTGGCATACTGTCCTCCATTTTTTGGTGGAACGAATTCTTTGTCCCCATGGTCTTCATTAACTCTGAGGATTTGAAACCCTTAAGCGTTGGAATCTACAGCTTTTCCCGAACGACCTTCGTCGTTCGATGGGACCTCATTATGGCCATGGCCACAGTGATGCTCATCCCACCCATGGTCCTTTTCCTTGTGGCCCGACAGTACATCACCGAAGGTATAAAAACCACTGGGTTGAAGTAGCGCAAGGGAGGAGGAAGTATGAACGTACGAGTCGATGAGGAGAGTTTTTGGGGAAGGAGGATCCGTCAGGTTAAGGAGGTCATTCTTCCATACCAATGGAAGGCGCTGAATGACGAGGTGCCGGGGGCTCCCAAAAGCCATGCCTTTGCGAACTTCCGTATCGCGGCGGGCCTTGAAAAAGGAACGTTCTATGGATTCGTGTTCCAGGATAGCGATGTGGCCAAGTGGCTTGAGGCGGCAAGTCACTGCCTCCGGTACTACCCCGATGCCGAGCTTGAGCGACTCCTTGACGAAGTCATTGAGGTTATCGCGTTGGCACAAAGAGAAGATGGCTATTTGAATACGTACTTTACCATTAAGGATCCACAAGGGCGCTGGACGAATCTCCGGGACAACCACGAGCTCTACTGTGCTGGGCACCTCATTGAAGCGGCGGTTGCCCACTACCAGGCTACAGGAAAGGGTAAGCTCCTTGATATTGCCAAGCGCCTTGCCGACCACATTGAAGCCCGTTTTGGCGATGGTCCCACGAAACGTCGAGGATACTGCGGACATCCAGAGGTGGAATTGGCCCTGGTCAAGCTCTACCGCGCAACAGGAGAACGGAAGTACCTTGACCTTGCAGCCTTTTTCGTGAACGAACGGGGGAGGAAACCGCTGTACTTTGAGCTCGAAGCACAAGAACGGGGGGAGGAAAAGCCTGCCTGGCCTTTCTGGACACCAGAGTACTGTCAGGCGCATCTCCCGGTGCGGGAACAGCAAGAGGCAGTAGGTCATGCTGTTCGGGCAATGTACCTTTATAGTGCTATGGCAGACCTTGCCTTGGAGCTCCAGGATAAGACGCTGCTTGAAGCCTGTAGAACTCTTTGGGAAAGCGTGACGAGGAAGCGGATGTATATCACCGGAGGGATCGGGTCTTCTGCGGAAGGAGAGGCTTTCACGTTTGACTACGACCTTCCCCCTGATCGGGCATATACCGAAACATGTGCAAGCATTGGTCTTGTTTTCTTCGCCCAAAGGATGCTCCGTCTGGAGGAGAGGGGAGAGTATGGGGATGTTCTTGAGCGAGCACTCTATAACGGGGTCTTGAGCGGCATTTCCCTTGATGGAACAAAGTACTTCTACGTGAACCCTCTTGAGGTCTTCCCTGAAGCGGTACAAAAAAGGTATGATTTGCGACACGTGGTGCTCTTGCGCCAACCCTGGTTCTCTTGCGCCTGTTGCCCTCCAAACATTGCGCGGCTTTTTGCCTCGCTTCCTGATTACGTGTACTCTCAAGATGGGGATTGCCTTTCTGTGCACCTTTTTGTGGCCAGCACTCTCCAGACGGACCTTCGCGGGAAGAGCATTTCCCTCGTCCAGGAGACGGACTACCCTTGGGGGGAGGAAGTGCGTCTTCAGGTTTTACCGGAAGAGCCTCTAGAGTTTACGGTGGCGGTGCGCATTCCTGGGTGGTGTCGACAACCAAGGCTTTCGGTGAATGGGACAGAGCTTAACCTTTCCCCGTATCTCTCCCAGGGGTACGCGAGGGTGAAACGGCGTTGGGAGAGGGGGGATATCCTTGAGCTTTTCCTCCCCATGCCAGTGGAAAGAGTGCGGGCAAATCCGGCGGTTCGAGATGCTGCTGGGAAGGTTGCCTTGCAACGTGGTCCTCTCGTTTTCTGTCTTGAGGAAGTGGATAATGGAGCCAATCTTGCAAGCATTGTCCTTCCAGAAGATACGGTGCTCTCTGCTACCTTTGTCCCCGATCTCCTTGGAGGTGTGGTAGTTCTTTCGGGGGAAGCCCTGCGGGAGAGCGGCTCGTCTCCTGGGCTTTACAGCTTTGTGAGACCCCAGAGGAGAGTAGTACTCCTTAGGGCTATTCCGTATTACGCCTGGAATAATCGGGGGGTTGGGGAAATGACCGTGTGGATTCGTGAGGAGTAAGGTATCCTCCTGACTTGGGGTTTTCCCAGGGGATGGACAGCCTCTTGAAGCAGGTATAGAATGGGTGGGAAAAATACTCATGGAGATGGGAGAAGGGGAATGGGTAGGAGAAAAGGAGCGCTGCCGCTTCATGTCGCGCTACAAGAGACCATCATGTCCATCATTGCGGCCGAAGGCATCCAGCCGGGAGAGAGAATTCCTTCGGAGCGAGAGCTCAGTGAGCGGTGCCAAGCAAGCCGAAGTAGCATCAGAAAAGCTATCCTTGCCCTGGTTCACAGGGGTGTCCTTGTTCGAGTTCCTGGAAAGGGAACGTTTGTGGCTGAGAAGCGCGGTGTTTTTGAGGCCTCTTCTCCACGCACCGGGAACATTGGCTTTGTGGTCTTCCTTTCTTCTCTTGATAGGGCCCGCCCAGATATTCGGGCTCATGTGGCTGAGAATGGTCGGGTATCTTGGATGCCCTTTTACTCGGAGGTCTTTGAAGGAGCTCATGGAGAGCTCCAAAGGAACGATGTGCATCTCCTCTTCTTTGCAGGGTACCAGGATACCCCTGCTGAGAAAGCAAAGTTTGGGGATTTCCTGAGGAAAGTCGATGGGCTTATTGTGTGTGAGCTTGCTGCTTCCTCTTTTGCGGAACTCCTTGAAGTTTCCCCGGTCCCGGTGGTTCTGGTGAATCCTTCCCTTCTCCCTCGCGCGTTCAGGGGGGATGCGCTCTTCATTGACAACTTCGGCGGGGCGTATCAGGCGGTCAGTTACCTCGTTAAGCTTGGCCACCGATTGATAGGTTTTATCAACCACCCTACGGAGCGGAATCGTTCGGCTCAGGAACGTTTCCAAGGATATAAAGCGGCGCTTCGCCGGGCTGGGATAGCGTACGATGAGAGGCTTATAGAGTACGGCGACTGGAGTACAGAGAGTGGTTACGCAGCAATGGAGAAACTCCTCAAGCGGGGTGTGCGCGTGACGGCTGTTTTTGCGGCAAATGATGACATGGCCATTGGAGCTATGGAAGCAGCTAAGGAGCATGGTTTGCGAGTCCCAGATGATCTGAGCATTGTGGGCTTTGATGACGCCCCCTTCTCAGCCAACGCCTTTGTGTCTCTTACGACCGTGCGGGTATACAAGCGGGAAATGGGTCGATTCGCTATGGAACGGGTTCTCCACCGTATCCAGGAGCCTCACCTTGTCCCAATCCGAGTCATTTTTCCAACAGAGCTTGTGGAACGGAAATCCTGTGCAAGAGTTGTTCCATAAGCTCTTTGGAAGGGTCTTTTAGGGCGTCACCTTTCTTCATCCCCGTTTCTCTTTTGGGGTATATAATGATACGGGGTGATGTGTGTGGGCTTTCTCTGGGTCCCCCTCTGGGGATATCGGTACATTGCTATGCCCTACGGATGGATGCTCTGGGGAGGGGTGTTTGTCGTTCTCTGGGTCGTCCTTCTAGCGATTTTTCTGAGCGTGCTCCTTGCGCGGCGGCCTTGGCGGTGGTGTTTGTACTATGAAGACCCTCTGGAGATTCTCAAGCGCCGCTATGCTCGGGGGGAAATCACCCGGGAGGAGTACGAGCGCATGCGAGAAGATTTGATGCGGTAGTCACTTCTTTTCTCTCCCAAAGAGTGCAGAAAGGTCGCTTGCGAAAAGCTTCTTGTTCAAGGCCACGTGCACAAAGCTGAGAGCAAAGAAAACGGTCCCCACCACGGGATGTGCTCTGCTTGCGAAGCTCCAGAGTCCCTCAGGAAGCGTCCCTCCATAATGGGCTATCCAGAGGAGCGTGCCTGTCGTAATCATGAAGTAGATGAGGATGACCATCCCGAGAGCCACTGCACCACGGAGACGGAGAAAGACCTTGGTCATGGGAACCTCCTTGTGTCATACAGTACGCAGAGCCTCGAGTACCTTTTCCCGCTGCTCTTTCAGGGCCTTCGCGACGGAGGCTAGGTATTTGCCCTGGTATCGGGCTCCGTCAAGCTCGACTTTTGAGGGCATCCGCTCTCCCTGAGGACCGGTGATGGTCGATGCACCATAAGGGGAACAGCCAGAGACTTCGTCGATGCGCGTTTGGGGGGCGAAGGTGTAAGGGAGTCCCACAAGAATCATGCCTTGATGGAGAAGGGTGACCATCGCGGTGAGGATGGTGGTTTCCTGTCCCCCATGTTGCGTGGCCGAGCTCGTCATGATGCCTGCGGGTTTACCGACCAGTGCTCCCTTTGCCCAGAGCGGTCCAGTACTATCGAGGAATGCTCGCATCTGGGCACACATGTTCCCAAAGCGGGTGGGAATGCCAAGGAGGATGCCGTCGGCTTCTTCAAGGTCGTCAAGGGTTGCCTGGGGGATGTGAGCAAAGGCTTTTTGGGCTTGGGCTATTCCTGTAGCCTCAAGGATTTCCGAGGGGAGGGTTTCTGGGACCCTTTTGAGAACGGCAACGACACCATCAACGCTCTCTGCTCCCTCTTTTGCTGCTTCACACATGCGGTGCATATGTCCGTAGGCAGAGTAGTACAGAATGAGGATTTTCGTGGGCATAAGACCACTCCTTTTTTAGGAGAAGAACCGGAAGAAAGAAGGGGTTATTCCAGGAGGTGAACAAAAACCATGGGTCCCAACGAATCTTCCGGTGACCTTTTGAGGCATTACGCCTCACTGGGATTCTCCTGCTTTCGCAGGGTGACCCACGGGCAACCTTCCGATTCCTCGGAACCCATGGCAATTTCAGTATACAATAGGTCCCTTCTTTTTGTCAAGGGGGTGTAGAAATTTTGTGCTTGTGATGCCAGTAGGGGGCGAGAATCCGCATCTACTCCATCGTCACATGGGCAAAGTAGGACAAAGTAGGATGTTCTTCCAGGCGAAGAATATTGTCCAGGGTTTTGGGGTTTTCTCTAGTATGAAGCTTTGGATTTGTGTTGTTGCTATGCTCCTCTTTTTTGGATGGAGCGAAGCTCAAGAGGTTGCTCTCCCCTTTCCCGAGAGTGCCTTCTTCGATGTCGAAGGCCGTACGTTCCATGTCCGCCTTTTTCCTCCCTCCTCGATACCTCAAGGGAAAGTGCTCTTTGTCCATGGTCTTGGAGGGTCCACCTTTTCCTGGCGTTATGCGCCAGAGTACTTCCTTCCTGAGGGATTGCTCCTAGTTATGGTCGACTTGCCTGGTTTTGGGTATAGCGCGAGAAAGGGAATTGGCACGATGGAAACCCAGGCAGAGCTCCTTTGGAAGCTCCTTGATACCCTTGAAATGCAGGAACGCATTCCTCCGTCGCTTCAAGGTGTACCTTGGGTTCTTGTGGGACACTCTATGGGCGGGGGCATTGTCTTTCGCATGGCCATGGAGAGGCCAGAGCGCCTACGCGCTGTGGTGCTCATTGCCCCGGCCTTTGGGAGGAGGGGCTTGCGTTGCCTTGAACCCTTTTTGTCCTTTCCACCGTTGCAGGGCTTTTTTGCCACAGCCATCCGTCGCGCCTTTCTGTCCCCATCACGGGTGCGCCACTTCTTGGCGGCGGCCTACGGCAGAGAACCGACGGAGGAAGAGTTCCTCGGGTACCTTACTCCTCTCAAGCGTAAGGGAACTTCTCGAGCGCTCCTGCAGCTTTTGGTCCGCTCAACCCCACTGAAACTTGCGACGTTCCGGGGAAAACCACATCCTCCTTTCCTCGTGCTCTTAGGGGAAAAGGACTCCTGGGTAAGAAGAGATGTTGAGCGTTTCCTCGCTCTTTTCCCTGATGCGGAGTTCCTCCGTGTTCCTGACGCCGCCCACTGCCCAATGGAAACGCATCCTGAAGCGTGCTATACGGCAATCCTCTCCTTCATCCTACAGCACATCTGACGGTCCTCGCCTTTTCAGCTCCTCAAGTTCCTCAATGAGTTTGCTTACGTTGTTCTTCGTAAGAATTCCGTGCATCGCGAACCAGCTGATGATAGAGATTGTTGAGGCTTCGGGGTTGTGGGAGTCGAAAAGATCGCTCAAGTACTGGAGTTGGCGATCCGTGGGCAGGGGGTCGCGAGGTTCTAGAGTACGCGGGGTGTACTGCGCAACGCGCAAGTAAAGCTGAGCAGTTGCAAGGGCGTCTTGGGCGTTGTAGCGGGCGATGTCAAAGTATCGCCCACCGAGAAAGGCATCGTGAACCCTTGCGCCATCCATAGTGCTCTTTCTGGAAGTGATGCCAAATTTGCGGCAGACGAACTCAAGGGTATACCTATGCTCGGGGTTCTGGCAGGAGAGGAACTCTGCAAGGTCAAGGTGGGTGTTCGTAGAGCGGAGGAAATGAAGGCGGGCAATGGTCTCAGGGATTGGCAGTCCATGGATCATGCTGCGCAACCGAAGGACGGGAAGGTCAAAGGACCGGCCATTGTACGTGACAAGGAGCTCAACCCTTTCGAGTTCTTGCCAGAGTTGCTCAAGGAGCAGTTGTTCTCCCTCAGGAAGGTCCTGAGGAAGCCTTGGGCAAAGGATGGGTATGTAGCTTGTCACGCACGGCTTCTCCTCCACCCAGTCTTCTCCCCTTGTGGTTACGTAGTAGACCGTAATGCCTTGCAGTGTGTTCTCTTCGATGTGGGCTATGGCCGCAGAAATGACCGAAAGGGTGTAGGGGTTCAAGGCAAGACGTTTCTCTAAATCCTCATCGGAAATCTCTTCCCTCCCCCTTGTCTTCAAGTACCGGTAGTCGGCGTACTCCAAATCCTCAATGCTTGCGAAGGTCTCAATGTCGAGTGCTGCGACTCGCACAGGTCGCTCCCTCCCCTCAGAAGATTCTCGTGTACCCTGGGGGTCTTGTGTCGGTAAGTTTTCCATGGGCAATGGAGAGTTTTTTCACGATGGGAAGGCCATAAGGACACTTTGGTTCGCACTCCCCACATCGGATGCAGGCGGTGGCCTTTACCGGGAGATTTTGGTACGCTTTCTGGGCATAGTCTTGATTGCCAAACCAGAAACGGAGCCTGTCCCGAAGCGCATCTTCTTCAGGGTTTCGAACAATGCCATCCCGCATCTGCCGATCGTACTGACCTTCGAGGAGGAAAATGCCCGGAATATCGATACCCTCAGGACAAGGGAGGCATTGTCCACACTGCCGGCACACGTAGTTTCCAAGCTCTGGGGCTTTCAAGAACCACTCTTCCTTTTCGGTTTCGCTCATAGGCTTGAGGCTCGTGAGCAGTTCTACGTCCTTACGTAGGTACGTTTCTTTGTTGATCCCAAGTACGAGAGAGGACACTGGTAGGGATAGGGTATACTGAAAGGCCTTTTCTACGTTTCGCCAGAGGAATCCATCAGCGAGGACTTTCATGGCAAGCACCCCAACGCCCTTTCTCTGGGCAAGGGGGAGAAGATCCTCTTCCCAACCGGGGAAGTTCCATCGATCGAAGTAGTTGAGGGGGATCATGAGGGCATCGAAGGGATAGACCTCAAGAGCTTTTACGGCAACCTCTGGGGTGGCGTGGTTTGAGAAGGCGACGTAGCGAATCTTTCCAGCCCTTTTTGCCTCCTCAACTCCCTCCAAGGCTCCAGAGGGGGCAGCGATGGCCTCAAGGGTTTCGAAACGGTTGAGCTCGTGGATAAAGAAGAGATCTACGTAGTCGGTATGGAGCCTTCTAAGGCTCCCCTCTATGGAGCGAAGGATATCCTCTTTCGTTCGCTTCTGGGACTTTGTAGCCACAAAGCACTCCTGACGGCGGGTTTTGAGGACTTCTCCAATCTTTTCCTCCGAATCCCCGTATCCGTAACCTTCCGCGGTTTCCAGGTAATTCCCACCACAATCAAGGTAAAGGTGCGCAAGGCGTACCGCATCTTCTTGGGAGAGTTCCACAAGGTGGAATCCCCCAAGCCCAAGAATGGAAAGCGAAAGATCCGTAACGCCAAGCCTCCTTCGCTCCATAGCCATCCCTCCTTTGGGGAAATTATAGCGCTTTTAACGAAACTTTTGCGGTTTTCACTCTCTTTTCATATTGCTTTTGCATCATCCTGGTACTCTCTCCTTGAAACTGCAGAAAGGGGGTTTCCGCATGAAGCGTTCTTGGGTTTTGGGAAGCGTTGTGGTGCTCTGTATCGTACTCCTCCTTGGAATTGCCCTTGCCCAGGGAGGAGCGCTTGTGCGGGGTATCGTCTTTGAAGATGCGAACCGGAATGGCGTCTTTGATCCAGGCGAGAAGGGCATTCCCGGGGTGTGCGTTTCCAACGGTCGGGAAGTCGTACAGACAAATAGCGAAGGGAAGTATGAACTTCCGGCATATGAAAACATGATTGTTTTCGTCACCAAGCCCTCTGGGTACGCTTTCCCCATGAGCAAGTACAATACCCCGCTTTTCTACTACATCCACCGTCCAAACGGTTCCCCCGAAGCCATCAAGGAGTACCCTGGAATCAGTCCTACTGGACCCCTTCCTGAGGCAGTGAACTTCCCCCTCTTCAAGATCGACGAGAGCGAAAACTTTAAGGTTGTCGTTCTTGGTGACACCCAAGTCTCCGACCATCGGGAAATTGTATACCTTCGTGATGCCGTTATTGCCGACATTGCGAAGAACCACAAGGACGTAGCTTTGGCCATTGCCATGGGGGATAACCTCAACGACCCCCTCAACCTCTACGATCGGTACCTGAGTGTTATGGCTGGTATGGGGTGCCCTGTGTACTACGTTTTCGGTAACCATGACATGAACTTCGATGCCCCCGAGAATGCCTGGAAACATGAGACTTTCTCCCGGTACGTCGGCCCGGATTACTACTCCTTTAACGTAGGAAAGGTCCATTTTGTGGTTCTTGATTCAGTCATGTGGAATGGAAAAGAGTACCACGGGGAAATTTCCGAGGAGCAACTCCAGTGGCTCCAGAACGACCTTTCTTTTGTGCCGAAGGACCACCTTGTGGTGATTGCCCAACACATTCCTCTCATCTCTTACGTTGACCGAAATGCCGAAAAACACCAGGTAAAGAATCGTGACAAACTCTTTGCCCTTCTTGAGGGGAGAAACGTGCTCTTCCTTGGTGGTCACAGCCACACCATCGAGAAGTTCTTCCCCGGAGATACTTTCGGTGACTGGAGTCCAAACCTTCCCTTCCCCCAGGTTATCGTCGGTGCTGCTTGTGGTTCCTGGTGGAGTGGGCCCAAGGACGATCGGGGTATTCCCTACTCGTACCAGAGGGATGGAGCACCTAAAGGGTACTTTGTGTTTGAATTCCAGGGGAACACGTGGAAAGATGCCTTCTTCCCCGTGGGTCTTGGGAGGCAGATGAACATCTCCTTCTATTCTCCTCGGATTCCTACCTGGACAGAGGCCTTCCTTGGTCTTGTAGAGGGTGTGTTCACCAAGGAGGAACTTGGTGGAGTTTTCGTCGTTGCCAACGTGTTCAACGCTGATAGCCGTTCCGAGGTGCTTTGTGCCATAGACGACAGACAGCCTGTACGCATGCCGTACCGGTCAATTCCTGACCCTCTTGCTCTGCGCATGGTACGGCAAATCGCAGGTGCACCTGATTGGCTGTGGCCAAAAGGCTCTACGCACACTTTTGTCCTCCCACTTCCCTCTGACCTGGAGAGAGGCGTACACAAGGTTACCGTAACGTTCAAGGACGCTTACGGGAACGTCTTCGAGGAAGTGCGGTTTTTTGAGGTTTTGTGAACCACAAGGCCTGGCCTCGAGGCCAGGCCTTGTGGTTTTCCCCTTGCCACTTGCGAATCCTTTGTAGCCCTGAGGACCTCTGTGTTTCCCGTCTTCCTCTCTACTGATTGGCCAAAGCAAACCTCATTCCTTGAATGATAAGGGTCTTCGCCGTTCCAAGGGTAGTTTTTGTTGACGAACCGTTGTGTCCATGGTAACCTAAAAGAAAGTGCTTTGCTCCTTAAAAAGTTATGGAACTTAGGACTCTTACACGAGACGTCCCTTTGCGTATTGCGGTAGCGGAGGTTTTTGGTTTCGTTCTCCTTTTTGCCGCTGCGGGTTATGTTTTCTATCGGCAAGACCCGCTGTTCTTTCAGTTGCCTTTCCCTCCTGTGTTCCTCTTAATTATCGTTGTTGCCTTGTACTGGGGTGTACTCATCGGCCTTTTTGCGCTGCTTCTCCTCCTTCCCCTTTCCCAACTACTCTATGGAGTGGTGTTTGTTGATAGATTTATCTGGTGTTTCATTTTAGCTATCATCAGTGGTGAGTTTCGTTACTATTGGCAACGGAGAGTGAGTGAAGCGGAAGCAAAAGTCCAGTACTATAAGGAACGCTTGGATTCCCTTAAGAAACGCTTTGCCTTTCTCAAACTCTCCCATGACCAGCTTGAGAACAACTACGTTCTCAGACCCTATAGCCTACGTAGAGCTCTTGAGGAAATGAAACAACGACTTACTTGCAGGGAGGACGCACGAGAAGCGGCGAGATTCCTTCTCCTTGTCCTTAACAGAGACTTTACCGTTTATCGAGCGGCAATCTACAGGGGATCTTTGGAAAAGGGGTTTACCATGCTTGCCTCTACCTCAGAAGAGGATGCGGAGGAGCTTGACACAAGCGATCCGATGGTTTTGGAGGCCTTGCGGCTGGAAGAGGTCCATTACGTTTCCTGGGGCGTACTCGAGAAGTTCCCGGAGCATGTCCCCCGGTATCTTGCTGTTATCCCATGGAAATTCCAAGACGAGGTGTTCCTCCTCGTTGTACGAGATATGGCGTTCGTGCATCTCAATGACGAGATTATGCACTACCTGTATCTTCTGTTAAGCTTTGTCTTTGAAGAAGTTTGTGTGCTGCGGGATGAGCGTTTGATGTCGGCTGATGAAGAGCTTGTGGAGTTCGTGCGGGAGGTTAAAAGAGCTCTCCGATTCTACAAGGAATTTGGGGTAGAAAGTACAGTTGTTTTCCTCAGCGTAATAGCGGAGGGGATTTCTTTTGAAAGTGTCTTGCGGGAGAGACTCCGCACTCTTGATGTGCTGTATGGCTTAAAGGAGGGGAAATTTGCCGTGCTCCTTCCTCTGACAAGCCTTGCTGGTGCACAAAGCTTCCTCGCGAGGCTGCGACAGGAAATTCCTTCGGTAAGAGTAGAGAGCATCCTCCCTGTACGGGAGGATGCTCTTACTATTTTTCGGAAATTTTGTATTCCCCTCGTAGGGTGACGGTTGCAGTGTCGCAAGTTTTTTTTGTGATGCTGCTTTCTCTTTGGATTGCCTCAGTTGCTGTAGCTTTTCTTGTTGCTTTCTTCCTCTCTCGCAGATATGGTGTTCGGGTATTCTTTGTTGTGCCAGCTCTGACGGGTGTAGGTGGCCCTTTAGGGTTTCTCCTTTCCCTTCTCCTTCTGGGGGTTTTGCAGACTCGAGGGTCGGGTTCTTTACCCTTTGAGGTTTTCGCAAGTGAAACGATGCTTTTTGAAACTTTTCGTGGTCGACGTCTTGGGGAAGGTGGTGCGTTAATTGCCCGTCCGGATGTCGCTGTGTACTTGAGCAGAAACGTTAACCCCCTTTCTCTTACTCGCTTGAGGCACTTCATTTTTTCCCAAGAGGAAGAAACAAGGCTTGTAGCTTTTACGACGTTGCATCGAATGGAGAATTCTCTGAGCTCAGAGGTAGACAGGCTCCTCCGTGAGCTTGCTACGACAGAAGGGGAGAAACGTTTCGCTGTTCTTGCCACTCTCGCTGAGTTGTACTCGGAGTTCGTTTTCCTTGGACTTGCTGACAAAGAACTTGAGGATTTCTACCTTCGTACTGCTGAACGGTATGCAGAGGAAGCACTTACTCTGCGGGAAAGCGGAAAGCACTGTTATCTCCTTGGCCGGATACTTTTGCGGCGGGGGGAAGCCAAAAGAGCTGAGCAGTACCTTACGCTTGCTATTCAGAGTGGGTTCCCTAAGGAACGCGTTGTCCCTTATCTTCTTGAGTGTGCCTATATGCGGCGGGATTTTGCCCAGATTGTTTCTATGGCTCGGTTGGCAAGGGATTTGTGCTTTGTCGATCAGAGGGCTTGGAGCATTGTGATGTTCTGGGCGGGGGGAGAAAGAAGTCATGGTTGTTGTCGATAAGGCTTGCGATATCGATGTCCTTTTCATTCTCGAAGGTGCATACCCTTATGTTAAGGGCGGCGTCTCTACTTGTATACAGCAGCTCATCCTAGGGATGCCCGATATTTCTTTTGGCGTTATTTTTCTTGGTTCTAAGCCTGAGGATTACCAAGGTATCCAGTATGTACTTCCCAAAAACCTTGTGTACCTTGAGAACGTGTTCATTTTTGCCCCTCGCAAGATATTCCTCTCTGCTTGGAGGGGAACTGGTCAGGGGTTCCACGTTCTGCAGCAGTTTCTAGAAGAACCCAAAGACTTTAAGCCCTCGCCGGTTCTTGTGGATCCAGAGTTTTACAGAACTCGAGCGACGTTTGTTGCGTTTCTTTACAGCCGGGAGTCATGGTACTCCTTTTTTGTGGAGCTCTACAGAAAAGGTGGTTTCACGATGCCTTTTGTTGACTTCTTTTGGAGTATTCGGAATATTTTCTTCCCCCTCTGGCCTCTTGCGGATGTGGCAAGCACTTTGCGAAAGCGGAAGGTGCGACTCATCCACAGTCACTCGACAGGATATGCAGGTCTTTTGGGGAGTTTTCTGAAGCAAATTATGGGGGTTCCCTTTGTTCTTACGGAACATGGTATTTACGTGAGAGAACGGAAAGCAGAAATTCTTGGTTCCCAGTGGATTCGACAGAAGCAACCACAGGATAAATACGGAATCGATGAATTGCAAACCCTGTGGATTCGGTTCTTCACGAACTTGGGAATGCTTGCGTACCACTGGGCCGATCGTATCTATGCGTTGTACGAAGGGGCGCGGAGTGTTCAGGTGCACCTTGGAGCTCCACTGGCGAAGACGGAAGTTCTACCCAACGGGGTTGATTTGCCTCGCTTTGCCCAATTGCAAAGGCTCCGGAAAGAGGAAATCCCTCACGTTGTGGCCTTTATCGGCCGGGTGGTGCCTATAAAAGATGTGAAGACATTCATCAAAGGCATAAAGGTTTTGACGAGTCGGGTTCCAGATGTAATTGGGTGGATTGTGGGCCCCGAAGAGGAAGACCCAGCGTATGTGGAGGAATGTCGCCGCCTTGTGAGAATCCTCCAAATTGAGGATAGGGTGAGGTTCTTGGGATTTCAGGACCTTGAAGATATTTTCCCAAGAGTGGGACTCGTTGCCCTCACCTCGATTAGTGAAGGTATGCCTATGGTTCTTCTCGAGGCTTTTGCTGCTGGCGTTCCATGTGTTGCCCCCGATGTGGGTTCCTGTCGACAGCTCATCTGTGGTGGACTGAACGAGGAAGATAGAGAACTTGGTGAAGCCGGTCGAGTTATCGGAGTTGGCGATGTTCATGGGTTCGCGGAGGCCTGTGCCGACCTTCTGCTTAACGAGGCGGAATGGAGAAGAGCACAAAAAGCGGCCATTGCAAGAATAGAGAGGTTTTACACCGTCGAGCGAATGGTCGAGCGTTACAAAGCGGTATACCGTACGTTGGGGTAGAAAGTGGCGGGAGTATCCTTTGAGCTTCAAGAAATTTTAGGGAAAAAGGGTCTTTTCTCTTTTCTACGGGTCACAGGATATGCGATGGCTCTGAGTTCTGGGAATTGGCTTCTCGCTACTGGAGCCATTCTCATTCTTGGGGCTCTCGCACAACGGTTTGCCATATCTTCAGCGCTTTTTTTGCAGTATAAGACCTATGTCACCTACGTTATCGCTCTGAGTCTCATTGTTTCGGGGGCTTTCCAGCTTTTCTTCACCAGGTATATTGCTGACAGGTTGTTTGAGCTGGCTTTGTGGCGTGTATTCCCAAACTACTGTGGGGCCCTCCTCCTTGTAGGAGGTGTAGGGTACGCTGCAGGCTTAGGATTGTCTTCGGTACTTTGCAGGGGATTGCCCTTGGTTTTCCATCTCCTCTTTGCCTCGACCCTTGGAGTGCTTTCTGGGATATGGCTTACGTCTTCCCTTTTGGTTGGACTGAAAAACTATGGGCGCGTTACCCTGGCTTTTTCATTGGGCTATGCTTTCATTGCTTTCGGGACGCCCTTTGGTTTTCGCCTTGGTCTTTTGGGAGGACTCTCCGTTTTTTACGTAGGACAGCTTTTGCTTTTGTGTTTGCTTGCGGCAAGCGTGTGGCGGGCATATCAGCCCTCAGGGGTGATTGTAGAATGGGACTTCCTTCGCAGGGGTCGTTCGTATCCTGTTTTGATCTTTATAGGTTTGGGTCTCAACGTTGCCCTATGGATTGATAAATTTCTCTTTTGGGGAGTCCCGTTACCGGGGAAAGGGTAATCGCTGGTTTTCGAGCTTCTCCCCTCTACGATGTTCCGGTTTTTCTAGCCTACCTTTCCCTTGTTCCTGGGTTTGCTGTGCTTTTCCTGAAGCTTGAGGTGGATTTTTCCCGGGCTTATGAAGCGTACTATCGAGCTGCTCGGAGTTGGGGAACGCTTGGGGATCTCTTTCGCCTCCAGAAAGGCCTCTTTGAGAGTGCCCAGGCAACGCTTTTTGACACCCTGAGAGCTCAAGCGGTGTTCTTGGCCTTATTTGTTGCCTTTGAGAGTTCTCTCTTGAGGTTGCTCAATGTAGAAGGACTTTCTGTATCGCTACTACGTACCCTCCTGGTCGGGGCTTTCCTCCAGCTTGCCCTTTTTTCCCTTTGGGGTCTCCTTTCATACTTTGATCGCCGGAAGGAGCTTTTGTTGATAGCTGTCCTTTTTGCTCTCCTCAATGGGGGCTTCACGTGGGTAACGTTGCAACTTGGTCCTCCACTGTATGGTCACGGGTACACAGTTTCACTTGGGATCGTAATTGCTCTTGCTTTCCACTTTCTCCGGAGGTTTCTTGATGAAATTCACTATTGGACTTTTATGCGTCCTGGGGGGTAGTCTTTCTTTGGGATTCTCGGGATTTCCCTTAGAGCGTCCACAGTGCGTTCTTTTTTACTACCATCATGAGCCACTCCCCCTTGAGGCTCTCAAAGCGTACGACTGGATTGTCCTTGATGCTGACTATCCTCATCTTGATGTTCTCTCCGGAGCTCGCTACGCAAAAGCTTGTCCTAAGCTTTTGGCCTATGTGAGTGTAGGGGAAATTGAGCCATACAGAACTTACTTTGCATCGCTTAGACCTTACATTCTTGGTGCTAACCCCACTTGGGGTTCATACGTGGCAGATCTCCTCAATCCGCGGTATCTTCGGTTCATCCTGGATCAAGTGGTTCCAAGAATAGCGCAACGAGGGTTTGACGGTTTTGTCCTTGACACCCTCGACTCTTATGAGCTTTGTGTCGATAAGGAGAAGTGGGCGAACGTCGAAGATGCAGAGGTTTCTTTTATCGAGGAGCTCCGGAGGCGGTACCCTGAAAAGCTTATCGTTGTCAATCGGGCGTTTGCCATATTCTCTCGCATTCGTCCGCTTATCGATGGGTTTCTCTGTGAAGGTTTGTATCACAGCCTTGATGCACGGCGGCGTTATGTTCCAGTGGGGGAGGAGGAACGGCAAGACCTCTTGGCTCGCCTTAGGGAAATTCAGGGGACTGGCATCCCGGTTATCGTCATCGATTACGTTCCTCCGAGATCTAAAAAGCTTGCCAAGGCGACGGTGTCAAAAATCGCGCGCCATGGGTTCATTCCATATGTTGCCGATAGAGATCTTGCAACCATAGGATTTTCCCCCTGCAAGAAGTGAACCTTTCCTATCCCACAACGGTTTTAGAACCGCAGGTTTTGGGGTATTCTTGCCATCGGATTCCGCACCGTTTTGCGGTCCCTCTGGAGTACCTCCGTTTTAGAGAGCATCTCCAGAGGGAATTTCTTTCTACTACTCGCTTTCTGTCCCTAGGAAACCCTCTTCCCCGGACGGGAAGAGGAACATTTCCTCTTCTTGGCCAACCTCTCCGCTGTAAGGCGTGGTAAGCACCTCTTGTTCAGCGTCTCCACCGTCGGAAGGAGGGGTGACATTACCTCCATTGCTTGGAAGACCACCCTGGAGGAGCTCTAAGTTCACTGTAAGCCCCATCTCCTGGAACGTTACGTTCCAGAGAAGGCCTGTTGCAGGATCGTACTCTCCCTGAGAGGCTACCTGTCCACCGATAGAAAAAATGACGAGTGTTCCTCCTCGTTGACCAACTCCCGCGGTTTCGATTCGAAAATCAATCTCGGGGATGGCAAGGATGGTCTTTCGCCGCAAAAGCTCAGGATGGAGGTAGAAAGGACCAAAGAGGGGGGTTCCAAGAACGGTGGTTTGGGTAACCTGTCCGTTCACGGAGTGACGATAACGAGATATCGACCCATCCATTTTTTCAAACATTAGTTCTACTCTTCCACAGGGGACCCAGACACCCATACTCCCCTGGGAACAACCGTAGGCAACGCTTTGCTTGGCCACTGCCGGAGTTTCGGAAACCGTAGGGAGCTCAACTTCGTATACTCCAACAAGCTCAACAGATGCAGCTTCCACCCCCTTAGCACTTCTTCGGGTAAAGGAACCCCGCTTAATGACCCCATCCCGACTGTACTCGTAGGAAGTTACAATTTCTTCGTTGTCCCTTCGACTGGTCATGGCAAAATAGAAAAGGTCGTTCCCCACTGGTCCCCCTTCCACCAGAATGCCTTGCTCTGCGTAACGTTCGCTCTCTCGCAGAATGGTTTCCACCACGTCCGGGGCGATGGAGAGGAAGCTGAAAGGAGTGTTGAGGAGCTTCACCGCAGTGTTGGTGTTCCAAGTTCCTGAAGGGTTGAAGAGCCGGATTTCCAAGCCATAGACTCTTTTTCCCTCCACATTGGTCACAAGGAGAATGGTATACCCTGTGAGGGCTATCGCACTCCCCATCTCTTCCCAAGCGCGACCCCCTGTCTGGACGGTGTAGACGACACACGCCCCCTCTTTCACCCAGGGAGGAATTGGCATGGGTAACTCGAACGCATGCTGCGCTTGCGACACAGGGCTAAAGGGTAGCACTGCAAGAAGCACCAAAAAGACTCGAAAGAGCGTTCGTCGCATTGGTATCCCCCTTTCCTTAGGAGGGCGTCTTAAGGGTTAGTGCCACTTTTAGCTACAAACCCTGAGGGGGTTAGAAAATTCCTCTACGTGAGTGTTTC
>JANXBI010000027.1 GCA_025060675.1 Candidatus Caldatribacterium sp. | reverse complement strand
AGAGCTCGTGTTGCTGATGATGGCCAGCTCTGTTGCGGTGATTGGTTGGTTCTCGAGGAGTTTGATGCGGATTTCCGCGCTCCGAATGATGAGCCCAAGGGGGTCGTTCACCGACCACACGTACCAGTTGACGCGGTCGTTTGGTACCACCCCCTTCATCCAGACGAGGTTGGTGATTTCCTTACAGAGTTTTTTCACTTCGTCCTTGTTGATGTTTGGAGCTTCCAAATTGAAAAGGTAAATGGTGCGGATTTTCTTCTCGAGTTTCACTCGGAAGTCTGCTTCTACCTCTGGTGGGAAGACGTCGTAGCCTAAGATGGTGCTAATGTGGGAGAGGGCAACCTTCATTCGTTCTGTGACGTCGTTCACGATTTCCTTAAGGACCCTTGGGGTTGGTAAACTAAAACTCACAATGTTCACCTCCTTTAATAGTGTTTTCACGATCATATTTTAACATCCTAACTTTTGTAAATCAACCTATTTCCGATTTTCAAACTCAATTTTGACCGTTTCTATTGAACATTCTTCAACTTTGACCTACTTTGTTTAAGATGTTTGCGTTTCACTTGGGAATCTACGATTCTTTGTTCGTGTATTTTCGGAGCTCATTTTCAAGTTCTCTCACCCGTTCCCGCAATACCCTATTCTCCTTGGTCAGAGTTAAGATGCGATCGTGCAACGCCGCCACGATTTCCCGTTTCACTATATCGATGATTCTCTCCACCTCTTCCTTACTGTACCCTTCTCGACGGACAACGGTCACTGGAGGCGCCCCCTCAGTGGGACGGGGGCCAGCTGCCAGTGCCCTTCGCACTCCTTCACGAACTGCCTCTTCAAGCCTCCAGTCGTGGAGGTACCCTTGACGGAAAGGGTCGTAACTCGTCATCGCTTCTCCCTCCTTCTCGATTTCCAAAGGAAGTGGAGGAGGACCTTCAGCCGGTACACCTTCAACAAGGCAAGGTACGTCCCCCAAAGGTGGTCAAAGGTGGAGAGGGGAAGGTTCGAGTAACGTCTGAGGAACTGCTTCAGCTCGTAGAGGGCCGTATCCCAGGTGTGGGTGCGGAGCGATTCGGAGGTGATGGTTCGGTGTCCTTCTCCAGGGATCACCGTCCAGAAGACGAGCTTTGGATGGTACAAGGCGGTGAGGTCCATGGTGGGTCCTCGGGATGGTGTGGGTTTTGGTGGCTCTGGGATGAAGAGGATGGCTACTGTGGCAAGGGTTACGAGGGCCATCCCAAAGAGGATGGCGATTATACCTTCCGCGTCAATGCCGAAGAGGATGAGGAAGATACCCATGGCAAGGACTGCCAAACGGTAAGGGAGCTGCCTCACGCGTTCCCTCCCTCCTTCCTGAAACGGGCGATCTTCTCTTGGAGCCTCTGGGCTTTCTCGGATACCGTTTGCTGCTCTTCGGCGTAGAGGTGTCGGAGGATGGTACGGCGGAGGTCCTTGAGGATAGCGGCTGCAATGGTGTCGGTGGTGGCTGACGAAGGAATGACGTCCTGATGGCGCACACGGAGGTGGGCTGCGAGCTCCCTGACCTGCTTGAGGATTCTATCCCGAACGGTGATTTCCTGGTCCCCTGGAGTGTACTCAAGGAGTGGGATGAGGACGTTGAAGCTGCAGAGGGCACAGGAGAGTTGTAGGGAACAGTCTGGGGCTAGGGTGAGCCACTTGGCTGGATCCACCTTCCACCGCTCCTTCTCCTCCACAGCGCAACGGAGGGGTTCCTCGTTGATCTTTCCGCTCCGGTAAGTGATGAGGTTGGCATCGGCTGCCCCATCAAGGAACGTCTCTTTCCCTGGGTTGATGAAGGTCATACCGTGCTTCCTGAGGATCTCCCGGTAAGCGAGGCCAGCCTCCAGGTTGAGGAGGAAGACGAGGTAGGAGTGGATGACATCGGAGAGCAGGCTCCAGATGGTCTTCGCCTTCTTGAATCCGTACTTCCTCAGGAACTGGAGGTAGGAGATGAGGGTTTTCACCCCTTTCCCATGGAGTTTCACCCCCATCTCCCCAAGGACCTTAGGGAGACCAGGGAAGAGGCGCTCTTGGTGCTCTGGGGGAATGACGGTACAGTACCCCTCACTACCGAACCTCCTCCTCCCCTCCTCAAAGAGCTGCGGGTCAAAGAGGAGGTTCGCTTGGTCTGGTGTGGTGAGGGGATGGAAGAGGATGGGGAGGTTGTACCGATCATCGTGTAGCGCCAATCCCCAAGGATGGAGTCGGTGCTTTGCCTGCTTGAGCCGTTCTCTGGTGAACTGGTAGATGACCTTAGGCATGGCGATCGTACTCCTCCGTGGTGGTGGTGCCGTCACGGTGGATTGTGACCTTGGCCACCGTCTGATCCTCGGCGAGAAACTCCTCAACCCCTTGGATGGTGGCCTCAAGGTCCTTCTTCCACTCCGGCTCCTTCTTGAGCCGTCTGAGGTACTCCTCGACGTAGGCTTCGATCTCAAACGGATCCCACCCAGTATCCAATGGACCGTAGTAGGTGACGCTCGGGGGAGTACTCCCATCGGCACTCCCAAGCTCCAGGAACACGACTTGGCTCCCAGGTTTGTTCCCCATCACCCGAACCACCTTCCCATTCCGCAGGACCACGAGGAAATCCGAGGCAAAAAGGTCCAAGTACTCCTCTTTCCGCTCCATACTATACCTCCTTTGCACAGTTTGGACAAAGGGCTATGGTGACTGGGGAGTTGTAGCCACTCAGATACGTGACGAACCAGATCTTTCCCTTGGGAACGAAGGAGGTTTGGCACTTGAAGCAGGTGGTCCAGTAGGAGACCTTCCCCTGCCAGATGCGGAGGATTTTCCGATCCGGGATCACCTGTTGGAACAGCGTCTTCACCTTTTCCTGCTCCATCTGCCCCTCCTATTCCGCAAGACGGTTGATGAAGTGACGAACCACCAGCTTCTCCTGCCAGGCCGTGAGGGGATTGCGGAGTGTGGTAAGGAGGTGGGAGAGTTTCTTGAAGCCGAGTTGGTACACCTCACGGACGAAGCGGATGGTGTCTGTGTTCACTGGGATGAGGATGTCGATGGATCGGAGGTACCTCTCAAGGTCGAGCAACCGTTCCACGTACTGCATGGGACCTTGGCTTTTGAGGTAGTACTTGACTTCACTTGGTCCTCCCAACAACCACCTCCGGTAGTACGGGAAGAGTTCTGGACGACGGGCCTCACAGGTCGCCTCAATGGCTATCCAGAGGGAATAAGGGAGGATGAGCCCAATGCTTGGTCCAAGGGGTTCACAGAGCACCTCTAGTAGGTTGTGGGATTTGGTAACGATTCGGATGTGGCTCAACGGAACGGTGACCCCAACCATCGTGTACCCAGACCAGAAACACGCCTGGTAGAACATGGATTCTGGGAGTCGTCGTGAGAGGATGAAGAAGGTGTTGAAGGTTCGTGGTTCCTCCTCGTACCCGGCAAGGTCAAGGAAGCGGGAGAGGATGGTTTCCCACTGCTCTTTCGCTTCGACAATCTCCTCTTCCTTCAGGGAGGGAGGGGAGGCTGTGGGGGTGACGACGAGCTGGAAGGTGGAATCGTCATCCCCATTGCGGTGGGGGTGGTCAGCGTATTCCCTGGCGAAGAGTTGGCTACCGAAGCTCCCCGCAAGGTCGAGGAGGCCCCCATGCCAACCGTCCACAAGGGGACAGACGGGGCATTTGACGAATGGGGATTCTTGGGTGGAGAGGGCCTCCTCCTTCTTCACCTGTTTCCCCAAAGCGATGTTCCAGAGATCCTCCCGTGTGTACACCGCCACCACCTCACCGGCCAATTTCGTGGATGATGTCCCGAGAGACGAGGATGGATCCCCGCTCACCGAGTTCGGTGGTGAAGAGTTCGGCGATGATGGCCTTCGCTTGTTCAATGGATTTGCTGAACGTCTCAAGGTAGGTCCTCAGGAAGTTCGTTGCCACATCCTTCCCACTGATGACGATACGGTGCTCGGTGAGGAAGGGTCCCTCTCGCTTGTCCACCTGGACACAACCCTGCAGGTGCTCAGGAAGGGTTGAGGCGAATTTCGTCGCGAAGAGCTCAATGGCTGGGTAGATTCGGTCGGAGGAGATGGTGAAGTAGAACTTGGGATTTTCGAAAGCTTCGGCGATGGAGCTGAGGTCAATGGAGAGGCTCAAGGTGGGGGCTGGCCATTTGGTGCCACACCAAAGCAGTACGTGCATCTTCGTCGTATCTACGATGGTGGTGTAGAGTTCAAGGACCGTGTTGAGGTATTCCATGTAGTCGTCGAACATTGCCGTGTAGCGGCGTTCAACTTCCTCCACGTTTTCCCCGACAAGGCTCGGGAGGAAGTTGTACTCCACTTTCGCCTCTGGAGAGATGAGGTAGATGAGGTGGTCTAAGGTGACCACCTCAAGCTTCTCGAGTTTCCGGTACTCGAGTCGCCTCCGTTCCTTGGCAATCTTCAGGAACTCGTAAACGGTCATTTCCGTACCTCCTCATTTTTCAATCATTCTCTTTGGATTATTATACCTCCAAAATCATCTTTTTTCAACTCAGATACTTAAAAATGGAACACTCTTTCCATCTTCCCTTTCCTCTCCCTCTGAAGAGGTCCCTTGTGACGTCTCTTCAAAACTGAATTTCACGGCGCCGCAAGGGAGAGGGGTCCGTTTCGCCTTCTGGAGGATTCGACCACGGATCCTCCCTCGCTTCGTCGTCCTCCAGACCTCCAAGCGGTACACATCGCCAGGTTGGAGGCCTTGCGGTTCCTCGATAAGGTCCACGGGTTGTCCACCGAAGGAGAATCCAACCTTCCCATTCTCCTTGATGGCCACAAGGTCCACCACCATCCGCTTCACACTCTCACCTCCTTCTTCGCTTTCCGTTTCCTCGACTGCTCCACTCTTCCAAG
>JANXBI010000048.1 GCA_025060675.1 Candidatus Caldatribacterium sp. | reverse complement strand
CGAATTCGTTCTCGAGAGTGACGAAGGACATACCATCGTTCGATAAAAACAGCCAGGGCAATAACTGAACAAGCAACTATAGGGTACATGACGTACCCACCTTTGGCGATGATGGAGAAGATTTGCATGGTGTTACCTCCTACCACGCAGAACTGTTAAACGTTCCCGAGACCTTTGTACCCACTCATCCTCTCGACCACTTTGAACAACTGCAGCATATACCGATATAGCCTCTTCAGGCCTTTCAAGGTACTCAAGACACACCCCAAGCCAGTATCCTGCCTGGGTAAAAAAGGGTTCCTGTCCACTTGCAAAAAGTTTGCGGAAAATCAAAGAAGCTTCCTCGAAACGCTGCTTTTCAAGAAGGAGCGTACCAGTCCCGTACCAAAGCGGCGAAAGCTCCTCCAGAGACACTCCCTCCCTTTCGAGATGGTCAAGGACCCCACGAATCTCCTCCACGTTCTTCTCTTTCAAGAGCGTCTTGGCAAGAAGCACAAGGAGTTCCTTCTTTCGCGAACCACGGGGGAAACGCTCCTGATACATCGCTACAAGGGTCCGCACTTTATCCCCTTCCTCAAGAGAGAACGCCGACCAAGCTGAAAGCGCAAGAATCTGTTCCACACGGGGATGTTCTGGATATCGTTCAAGAAAGGCTGCAGCTTCTTCAAGAAAACCTCGGTAATCCTTCAAAACGTATAGCTCCTCGAGGAGCAAAAGGCGGACCTGTTCATCCCATTCTTTCCGCTCTTTAAGCCGTTCAAGAATAGTCTTGCTCTCACGGAGATTCCCAAGATAGTACTGAGCAACAGCGACCCTAAAAAGGAGAGCCGGATCGCTTCTTCTTTCCTCCTTGAGAAGGCTTACCCACTGTAGGACATCGTTCCAAGCCCGCTGTTGATATGCCACATCAGCAAGCAAAAGCAGCGCTTCCTCTCGAAGCACCACAGGACCATCAAGTGACGCTTCAAGATAAGGACGCGCCTCAGCGAGTCTCCCAAGAAGGTAAAGACACTTCCCACGGAAAAAAGAAGCCTGCGTTTTTTCTTCAGGCACTAGATCCTCCTTGTCGAGTTCCTCAAGGATAGAAAGTGCCCTTTCGTAGGAGCCAGACTCAACCGCTTTAAGAACTTCTCTCATTTTCCTCTCAAAGGACCGCCCAAGAAGTGTGTCAGGATTCTCCCCCAAGGCAAGGAGTACGCTTCGAGCCTCTTCCTCCTTCCCCAAGCGTTCGTAGGACAAAGCAAGGAGGAATGCATACTCTCTCTCGAGAGCCCCAGTCATTTCTTCAAGAGCACGAAGTGAGGTTACAACCCTCTCCCAGTCTCCTCTTTCATATGCGAGACGAGCCTGAAGACGGAGAGTGTCTTTGGGGAAAAGTCGCTTAAAGGTCTCTCGATGTGACACAAAAATTCTTTCAGCTTCTTCAAGTTCACCCTCTTCAAGGAGAACGAAGGCAAGTCTCAGAGCCGCTTCTTGAACAAACTTTCCCTGAGGATACCTCACCAAGTACCTTTCAAAAGCTTTTCTTGCCTCGTTCCAGACTCCTTTCCTATAGAAAGAATCGGCAACTAGGAATTCTCCTTCCTCTCCCCCCAACCGCACAAAACATTCCTGAGCCTTGTCTTCAAGACCAAGGAAACGATAAACATACCCAAGCATTTCTATCGCCTTCTGGGAAAATGCACTCTGAGGATACTTTTCAAGAAAGTGCTCAAGGAGATTCTTCGCTTTCTCCCAATCCTTTTCCTCGTAAAGCGCAAAAGCACACCAAAACACTGCTTGTTCGAGAAAAGGACTCTCGGGAAAACGGATGGTAAACTCTCGTAAGGCTTGTTCAGCTTCCTTGGCTTTCTTTTCTCGAGCTAAAACCTCTATCCGCAGAGCCTCCGCCTCCTCAATAAAATTCGCGTACGGATATTCGCGTACGACCACATCAAGGGTCGACAGAGCATCAGCATACCGAGAAAGAGCGTACAGTGCAGTCGCTGTTCCCCAAAGCGCTCTACCCTTCTCTTCTCCTTCGGTGTAGCGGGCAGCCTCACGGTAACACTCAAGAGCCCTCAGCCAATCTTCTTCCATCGCAAGGATCTCTCCAAGGAGGAGGTATGCTTTCCCAAAAGTGGGATCGTTACGGAGAGCTTCTTCAAGAGCAAGCTTTGCTTCATCCTTTCTTCCCCATCCAAAGAGCTCAAAACCCATCTCGTAATAAGACCACGCTCGTTCAGAAGGCTCCGAAAGAGTTGCTACTGCTTTTCTGCGTGCCGCGATATACGCTTCCTTTTTCCCCATGCGATAGTAACATCGAGCAAGGTACTCATGAGCTTCAGAGAAAAAGGGACTGCAAGCAGCAGCGCGTTCGAAATATAACGCAGCTTCTTCATAACGGGCTTCTTCGTATAACCTATATCCTTCTTCAAAGGAGCGAACAGCCTCTCGTCCATAGCGTTGTTCCTTTCGCACCCTTTCTAAGAAACGCTGACCTTGGCTGTGGAGGGGATCAAGTTCAAGAAGCCGCATCCACGCTCTTTCGGAACCTGCAAGATCACCAACCTCATAGAGCGCACGACCAAGCCAGTAGTATGCTTCTTTCATCTTGGGATTATGCTGCACTGCCTCCTCAAAATAAGCTGCCGCTTGTTGGAAGTTCCCACGAGCAAAGCTCTGATATCCCCTAACATACGCCTCGTAAGCCTCTTTTCCAAAAACCTCAGCCTTCTCCGCGAGTTGCAAGAAATACTGCGCCTCTTTAAGCTCCGGATTAAGCTCTAAGGCCTTTACAAAAAGCGATTTTGCTCTTGCCATATCGTTCTTCTCATACCATATTTTCCCCCAGAGAAGGTAAACCTCCTCCCAGGCGGGAGCGAGCTCTGCTGCTCGCTCAACATAACGTAACGCCTCATCGAACTTTCTCTGAGAAAGACAAAAAGAGGCAAGACGAGCATACGCTTGGGCCACAGGAAGCGTCGAGGCTCCTGAATTCTTCTCCAGCACTCCAAGATACTGTTCCCAAGCCTCGATTTCTTTCGCCCACCACCGCGTTGTCCGGTACATGCAGGCGAGATAGTAGTAAGCCTCTGGATAATCAGGCTCTCTATCTATCGTTTGGCGGACAAGGGCGAAAGCTCTCTGCCAGAGGGGAAGGTCGGGATACTGGTTCTTTCCATACTCTCGAATAGCTTTATCCATGAGGGCAACACCTTCATAAAGGGAGAAGAGATGCTCCAAGGAAAAAGACCAAGAGAACACAAAGGGACCTGAAATCCCAAGCTCCGGGGCAACGTTCTGCAAGAGGTACACAACAAAATCCTGAACCTCATCGGTACCAAAAGCAAGACTTGGAATGTCCACATATCCTCCTTCCCCCACTTTAAAGAGGCGAGGACTCACAATAAGACGTTCCCTTCCTGCGATTTCCCGGTATCGAAAAACCCCCGTAAGCACATGAGTACATCCAGTCTTTCTACCAAGGTTCTGCACCGTAATCTGCACAAGAACATCGTTCCAGGGAACCTGCGCTTCCCGAACCATATTGTCCCCCAGGACCACGTCGTAGACTTCAACATATTTTTCAAGCTCCCGCCGCACGAGATCCCGAAGAAGGTATCCCCAAAAAGCCTTCTCTTCATTTCGAGGGACAAAAGGAAGGAAAAGAACACGAGGACGGCTTGCCCCGAAAATCGGAGAACTTCCCCAAAAACACACCAAGAGACAGAGGACAAGAATGCCCAGCAAAACCCTCTTTAAAATCACTCTACTCCTCCTCTCCTGGCTGCGTGGCAATGGCCATACGCTCTACCCCAGCCCGCTTCAGGAGGTCCATGAGCTTCACCACTTTCCCGTGGAGGACTTCTCGATCGGCCTCAATAACCACAGTCACTTG
>JANXBI010000045.1 GCA_025060675.1 Candidatus Caldatribacterium sp. | reverse complement strand
CGAATTCGTTCTCGAGAGTGACGAAGGACATACCATCGTTCGATAAAAACAGCCAGGGCAATAACTGAACAAGCAACTATAGGGTACATGACGTACCCACCTTTGGCGATGATGGAGAAGATTTGCATGGTGTTACCTCCTTACCAAAAGAGGAGACTATCCAAACCTCCCAGTGAGGTAATCTTCGGTTTCTTTTCGGCGGGGATTGGTGAAAATTTGCGCAGTGGGACCAAATTCCACGAGGCGACCCATAAGGAGGAACGCCGTATAATCAGACACCCGAGCTGCCTCCTGCATATTGTGAGTTACGAGTACAATAGTATACCGCTCCCGAAGCTTCTTGATAAGCTCTTCAATGCGAGCCGTCGCGATAGGATCAAGGGCAGAAGCTGGTTCATCCATGAGGAGAATTTCCGGTTCTACAGCGATAGCCCGGGCAATACAGAGGCGCTGTTGCTGACCTCCTGAGAGCTCGAGAGCCGAAGCATGTAACCGGTCTTTTACCTCATCCCAAAGCGCTGCTGCTTTCAGGCTTTCCTCAACCCGCTCCTGAATAGCTTTCTTGTTCCTCCATCCCTGCACTCGCAAGCCATATGCCACATTCTCAAAGATACTCTTCGGGAAAGGATTCGGTCGCTGAAAGACCATACCAATACGTCGGCGGAGCGCTACTGGGTCTACAGAATCTCCATATATGTTCTCTCCATCGAGGAGAATCTCTCCCTGTACCCGGAGATTCTCGTAAAAATCGTTCATCCGATTGATACTCCTAAGAAGCGTCGACTTCCCACAACCAGACGGACCAATAATGGCCGTAACCCTGTTTTCTGGGATTGCGAGGGTCACATCGTAAAGAATTTGTTTCTCTCCAAAGAAAACACTAAAATTCCGTATATTTAGCTTCACTTTTTCACCGAGCATTGAACCACTTCCTTACCAGGAACACAAAGGCTACCCCATGGTCCGGATGTCAGCTTTCTCGGAAAAGTTCCCCCAGTCACAAGCCCACAAATATGGCGCAGAACAACAGTTCCAGGAGGCAACGCTTCATCAAAAGAAAGAGATCCAAAAAAGGTAACGCCAAACACGGCGCAGTGGGAAAGAGGGCTTCGGTGCTCTTCCACTGCTGTACCTGCAAGAACCAGAAGAAGACATAACCAAAATGGGAATAGAACAGAGCACCCCTGTTCCCCAAGAAGACGCCGGAACAAAAGAATTTGAGAGCGCAGAAGAAGACTTTCCTTGGAGAAAAGAAAAACAACGCTCAACACAGGGATAACGACCAGGAAAGCAACAGCAAAAAGTCTTAACCAAGCTCCTGCTTGCATTGTCTTTTTCAGGTTCTGTTTCCTCCTTTCCCTTGTACCCCTTCAATTAAACCAATCTTCTCTGGGAAAATCAACCTCTCCTTGAGAGCGTGAATCCGGCGTTTCAGAACGTTCCTTCCTATTCCCAGTTCCTTGCTTAGAACAGCAACAATCTCTTTTTCGTGTAAACCTCGCTGTATGAGGAATTCAAGAAGCCTTTCAGGTATTTGTTGTTCTTCCTTTCCCTTGCCCTGGCCTTCGACAACAATGAGGACTTCGCCGCGGATGTTTTTTCCCTGGAGCCTTTCCCGAATCTCGGCAACCGTCCCGCGGAGAACCTCTTCATGGAATTTGGTCAGTTCTCGCGCAATGAGAACCCGTCGCTCCTCTCCTGCAACCTCCTGAATATCTGTGAGGGTGGCCAAAAGCCTTTTAGGCGATTCATACAGCACCGTTGCTTGAGGAAGAGCAAGGGTACGCTCAAGAATGGTCCTTCTCTCTCCCTTCTTTTTGGGAAGAAAACCAACAAAGGTGAAACCAGAAAAGGAAAATCCGGAATACACAACACCAAGGAGGACTGCCGACGGGCCAGGGAGAACTTCAAAGGGAATACCTTCCCGAAGGAGGACTGCCACAAGTTCCATGCCTGGATCCTGAATCCCAGGCATACCTGCATCAGCGACAAAAGCCACATTCTTCCCACTCTTGACAAGTTGCAGTATTTCCTGCGTCGCCCAAGATACATTATGGGAATGATAGCTCAAAAGGGGCTTATTGATGCCATAGGCGTTGAGGAGTTTACGGGTAACCCGTGTATCCTCACAGGCAATACAATCGACATTCCGAAGCACATCAAGCGTTCGAAGAGTAATATCTCGGAGATTCCCCAAAGGAGTGGGGCAAAAATATACCTTACCCCACTCCTTCAAAAGAGGAGCCATAGGTTTAACGCTCTTCAGCCTTCAAAGGTACAAAGTATGTCCGCCCTCCACGGTCAATCAGAAGGAGAACAGTATCTCCAGGACGCACTTGAGCCAAAGCGCTTTCCCAATCAGCGAGGGAAGCAATTTCCTTTCTGTTCACCTCGAGGATAACATCCCCAGGACGCAATCCGGCTTCATCTGCTGGACCCCCAGCTTGAACGCTTACTATCACCACACCACGGTCCGTTTTGAGGCTGTATTGTTCTACAAGCTCTGGGGTAATCTCAGCGACCTCAAAACCTAAATCGACTTTCTGCGCTTCAGGTACAACAGTACCAGAATCTTTCAGCTCTCCAAGCGTCGCTTCGAGGATCATCCTTTTTCCATCTCGCCATATTTCAAGACGGACTCGATCTCCAGGGCGACGAGAACGAATCTCTCGTTGGAGATCACTTACCGTTGGGGTTTCCTTTTCGTCAACTTTAAGAACAATATCACCTCTCCGCAAACCAGCCTTCTCTGCTGGACTACCCTTAGAAACATCGGCAACGAGAGCACCCTTGGCCTCCGGAAGACCAAACTTTTCAGCCATTTCAGGGGTAAGATCCTGGATGTACACCCCAAGCCAGGCTCGAATAACCCTTCCTTCCGCCAGGAGTTGGTCTAAGATAGACTTTACCATGTTAATAGGAACTGCAAAACCAATACCTTGGGCATAGGGAAGAATAGCGGTATTTATACCGATAACCTCTCCTCGAAGGTTCAAAAGTGGTCCACCACTATTCCCAGGATTAATCGCGGCATCAGTTTGGAGGAAATTCTCGTACTCTCTCCCTGAATCCCCTGCTGAGATAGGACGGCCTTTCGCACTGAGCACTCCTACAGTGACTGTATGTGAAAGGCCATATGGATTCCCAATAGCAATGACAAACTCTCCGACCCTCGCTTTGTCGGAATCTCCAAGAGGGATGGTAGGAAGATTTGTGGCGTCAATTTTGACCACCGCAATATCAGTCATCGGGTCAGCACCAACAACCTTTCCCTTGTACTCTTTCCCATCGATAAAGGTTACCTTGATTTCATTTGCGCCACGAATAACATGTTCATTGGTGAGAATATACCCATCGGAGCGGAACACAAAACCGGTTCCAATGCCCCGCTGCGGGACCTGTCGTTCCAACTCTGGGATATCCCCGAAGAAACGCCGAAAGAAAGGATCATTAAAAAACGGAGCAAGAGGAGAACGGAACACAGTAATCCGCAGAGTATCGATATTCACTACAGCTGGACTAACCCGTTCGACAATATCGGCCACAACATCCTGGCTTTCGGGAATTGCTGATACTGCCCACACCCCGCCTGCCCACGCGACACAGAGAAAAACCACAAAAAGCCCCACCACAAAACGTACTTTTGACATTACTTTCGACCTCCCTTTTTGCTGAATGATTTAAGAATTTCTTCTCCCACTCGTGGGTCTAATCCCCCGACAAGAAGAAAATAAAACCCTTCCTTTTCTGCCGCTATCTGTACTCCCCTTCCCTCTTGCACAAACCGGAAATAACGAAGCACGCGTGACCCAGAAACTTGGAAAGGATACACGCTTCGCAGAAGGATGAAGGAGAGGAAACCATCGGTGTACACAAAGCCATAGAACTCCCTTTTTCCATCCCTGAGGAGATATACCCGACGGAGTTGGAATCCTAAAGGGACAAAGTCAGGGAGAACAACTCTTTCACCAAGTCGAGTGAGCAGAGATTCGCGTTGGGGAACCTTCTCCTTCAAGGAATCGAGAAGATACACCAAACGTGAAACCCAGGAGAAATCAGGTGATACATCCCGATACATAAGTCTCCACTCTTCAACCAACTCTCCCTCGGGCGCATAAATTCTCTGACCAATGATCCCGCCTTCCTCGTCAAGGAGGAGTGAGCATACAGCCTCACCCGTTCGTTTCGAAAAGAGGATAAGCTCATGGTCCCGGAACTCAAAAAAGTAATTTTCAAGAAGAAGCGGAAAAACCTCTTGCTCAAGAGGAGCGAAGGGGAACTCAACAATAGGGTATATACTCTCTACTTCCCCACTTTTGAGATTCACTACATACCGGCAGTTACCAAGTCGTATGTTAACGACACTCTCCTCTCCAAGAATCTTCCAGGCAAAACCCGTACCACGTAAGAAAAGCACTTCAACAAAGCACTCTTTCCCCGTAACTCCATCACGAAATTGCCACACACCCCAGTAATCTCTGGCCGTGGATTGCTCAACTACCCGAGCAAGGAGAATCTTGGCTTCTTCAGGACTCAAAACTCGTGCTGCACAGACAGAAGCAAAAAGGCAAAACCACGGGAGAATAAAGAAGAATTGGATTCCTCTCATCGGTACTCACTGGCCACAAGCTCTACAGTTTCCACTTTTATCGGTGTTCCCACAACGACGTTACCACTGAGAACGGTAAAATGGTCAGGATCAAGGATCCTCTCATCAAGAAGGGATCGTTGCCACTCCAGAACAGAGAAAATGGCCACGAAAAGACCAAGGAGAAACACAACAACCCAAAAAGCTTTCCGAAAACAAAACACCCGAGCCGCAGGGTCTAGAGAAAATCTCGTTTCAGACACCCTCCGAGGAACTGCCTTGCCAATCTCCTGTGTTACCACTTTCACCAAAAAAAACTTCTCATACTCTTTCCGGCACCGCGAACAAATCGCGAGATGGTTCGCCACTTCACGGTGTTCCCAAGGAGGAAGTTCTTCATCAAGAAACGCAGAAATCCTCTGGTTTACCTCACGGCACTCCATGCTCCCTATCATCCCCAAAGCCGCAGAAGTTCATCCCCATAGACCGCCTCAAGCACCTTTTTCACGTACCTCCTGGCCCGATGCAACCGAGAACGAATCGTTCCAATAGGACAACCAATGATCTCGCTTGCCTCCTCGTAAGAGTATCCCATAATGTCGCAGAGAACCATGACTTCCCTCATTTTTCCTGGTAAATCCTCAATAGCCCTATAGACATCTCTAATCACCTGGCGTTTCAGCGCAATCGCCTCTGGGCCTTCTCCTTCGTACTCAAGCTGCTCCACGAAGTCCTCCTCGTCTTCTTCCCCATTACCTTGCCAAAGCGCGGAAAAGAATTTTAAAAAACGATCTCTTCGTTCACGTTGCCTATGGATGTTGAGAAGAATCGCTGCAACCCAATTTTCAAAAGGATAGCGGCTATCAAAACTGTGACGATACTGGAAGGCTCTCAGCAAAGCCTCTTGGACAAGGTCCTTCGCTCGATCTGCATTTCCCGTAAGGCAGTAAGCAAAACGGAAGAGATTCGTCTCGCACTCTTTTACCCGTTCTTCAAACCAAAGCCGTTCCTCCTCAAGGCTCCTCTCAACCGAAGCAATGTGTTCCCCATTCATATGCGTCACCATCCATGAGAGAATTACCTCTCTTCCTTCGCCTGAGTTCCTCAAAGGAAGTACTTGTTGTACTCTTCTTCCGTGATCTCCACCTCCTGTCCATCTTCCAAAGCAAGGCGAATACTATCCTTAAAGACGTTTACCTCTATGATTTTTGCAAGACCCATAGGCGTGATAACCTTACTTCCCTTCTTGGGAAAGCGAAGAAGAAGCCTCTTGTAAAGAGGGTATTCAAAGGCAAGGCAACACATAAGGCGCCCACACACTCCCGAGATCTTGGCCGAATTCAACACAAGATTCTGCTCCTTGGCCATACGTATGGAAATAGGATCAAAGTTTGTAAGAAAAGCACTGCAACACAGTTCTCTTCCACACATTCCATATCCTCCTAGGAGTCGAGCCTCATCTCGCACCCCAAGCTGTCGCATTTCGATGCGCGTTCGGAATATGGCAGCAAGATCTTTCACAAGCTGTCGAAAGTCGACCCGCTCTTCAGCCCCAAAGAAAAAAACCAACCTCCCTCGATCGAGGGTGTAGTGCACTTGCAAAAGCTTCATAGGGAGGTTGTACTGAGCAATGAGCTTACACGCAATCGCAAAGGCATCTTGTTCTTTCTCCCGGTTCAGCTCACGCTGGAGGAGGTCATTTTCCGTTGCTTTCCGTAGAACAGGTTTAGGCTTCTCAGCAACCTCGGGAACGGTAATCTTTCTAGCTACTTCTCCAAGCTCCAAACCAAGCACAGTCTCTACAACGCATTTCTCACCAACCTCAAGAACAAGACCTCGAGGGTCAAAGTAGTACAATTTTGGACTCTTTTCAAAGCGAATTCCCACAAGGTGTATCACACGAAATCACCCCGCAACCCTAAAAGCAACTCTAAAAGAAAGTGAAAGGCCGCAACATCCCAACACACATTGTTAAGAATATCCCGGAAGAAAGCGTTCAAACATTCAAGGGATTTTCGAAGCGCTTGAGGGCCTAAAGAAGCGAGTTCCTCTATGCAAGTCCGGTCCTCTCTAGAAGAGAATAGCACGTTACTAGAGCGATCCCCCAAAAGAGAAAAAAAGAGCGCGTCCCGAAAGTACCTGGCAAGGAAGGAGAGGATCTTAGGAAGCTCCTCCCGATGTTCCAAGAGTCGAAGACCAGCCTGGAACACATCACCACGCCAAACGTCCTTCAGAAAGGCACGAACCTCTTTTCCCAAATCCTTACCTTGCACGCAACGAAGAGCCTCTCCAACGCTCCCAAGGGAAAAGAAGGCAATGGTTGACGCTCGAGACGATTCAATACCCTGCTCCTTTTCGAGATACTCAGCAATAACCCTTTCAGGAAGCGGAGAAAAAACAAAGTGTTGACATCGGGAGAGAAGAGTTTGCGGAAGAGCAATAACTTGAGAGGTCACAAGGAAAAGGACAACGCCCTGCGGGGGTTCCTCTACCGTCTTCAGAAGGCAATTTGCTGCCTCTTCGGTCAACTTTTCGGCTTCATCGATAATTCCAACCTTGAAGGAAGAAAGTATTCGCTTTAGGGAAAGACGCTGCACAAAGCCACGAACCGCATCAATACCAATAGAACCCCTCTCAGGAGCGAGGAGGAAGAAATCAGGATGAGCAGAGCGTTCGAAGAGAATGCAACTTTGACAGTGATCACAAGCTTCCTCTTTTCCTTCAAGACACAAAAGCGCTTTTGCTGCCTCAAAACTGAAGGTTCTCTTCCCAACTCCCGAAGGACCGGAGAAAAGATAGGCATGATGCACTCTCCCAAGGGCAAGTATTCTTTGAAAGTGCTCTTTCTGCAGAGCATGACCCCAAATGCGTGACCAGCTCATCGCTAAAACCGCTCGTAGTAAGCAATGGGAATTTCAAAAAGTACTCCGCCACCCCTGACAACCTTAATCTTCTGAGGGACAAAAGGACCAACAGGTTCGTTCACCGGCATAGGAGACTCTACAATTTCTTCACGACGGGCGCAACAAGCACGGATAAGAGCAAGAACAGTTTCCCTTTGCTCTTTGTCGACACCGACAAGGAAAGTTGTATTCCCCTCCCTCAAGAATCCACCAGTAGAAGCAAGTTTCGTAAAGGCAATCCCTCTCTCTTTTAAAGCATCCGCAAGGCGCACAGCATCTTGGTCTCGGACCACACAGATGAAAAGCGATGTTGGTATCACCTGCTTCCCTCCTTCAAGGCATATAGTCTTGGCAAAACTTTCTCCACGAGTTCCTGAAAAACCACATCCTTAGAGCGATCTGCGGAAATAACCACGAAACGTTCCGGCTCTGCCCGGGCAAGTTCGAGATACCCGCTTCGTATTCGTTCAAGAAGAGCAAGTTCTCTTTGAAACTCGAGTTCGAAGCGAATCTCGTCAAAAGCATGACTTTCAAGAGAACGGGAAAGCCCAATTCGTGGATCGACATCAAGAAGAACAGTACAGTCTGGCACCAATCCTTCAGAAACTCTCCTGTTTAAGAAGCGAAGGAGGTTGAGATCCACGCCTCGTCCCCACCCTTGGTACGCCAAGGTGGAATCCGTAAAACGAACGCAGAGAACAACTTTTCCTTCTCTCAAGGCAGGACTAAGGACCTTAACAACATGCTCTCGCCGAGCGGCCTCAAAAAGGAACACCTCAGTAAGGGGATCAAGGTTTCCAGTTTCCGGATGAAGGAGAAGAGCGCGAATTCTTTCGCCAAAAGGCGTTCCTCCTGGTTCTCTTGTGAGAAGACAGGAAAAACCTTTCCCCGTAAGGAACTCACAGAGGTACTCCGCCTGTGTTGTTTTTCCGCTCCCTTCAATACCCTCGAAGGTAAGAAAAAAACCCATACTACTTGCTCTTTTCAAGAGACCTCGGGTAGATAACCACCCTGCGGAACGGTTCTTCTCCAATACTCTGCGAGAAGAGATTATACCGCTCAGCGATTTTGTGCTGTAAACGCCGCACAAATGCATTCCGGGGAGTAAGTTCTACCGGCTCTCCAAGTTTCAACACTTGACGAGCTGCTCTTTCAGCCTCAAGAAGCCCAGATTCTTCAGGTTCCCCAGGGACTTCTGAATACCCAAAAAGGTCGTGAACGAACTTCTGAATCTGGCTATATGTGTTGCTGCGAACAACGTGCACAGGGATTCCACGGTTCTCCGCCTCCCGAATTTTACTCCCCCGTTTCCGGTACCGACTCTTCAGGGTCAGGACAAGATCCGCCTTGTTGAGATCGTCTACAATTTCTAAAGGAACCTTGGCTTGAGTGATGGCTCGTTGCATATAATTTTTGCTGATCGCAAAAAGGTACACCCGGAGAAGACGACCCTCAGGAATAGCAGGAACCTTCTGCAGCGCTTCGACGATTTCCTCTTGGGGACGTCGTTCCGCCACTTGCACCATCCCTTCTTTTGTTCGACGGCGGACCTCTGGCTGTGGATCATACCCTCGGAGGAGGAGATCCACTGCTTGGGCGGTGTCATGGTAAATGGCAACAGTATCACGATCTCGCAACTCAACAACAACGTCAAAAGTAGGTACCGCCTTACGTTCGAGAATGGCCTTTTGAGTTCCTCGTCTCCGAGCTTCCTCATCACTCAAAATAACCGACTGAATCCCACCCACAAGATCGCTCAAGGTAGGATTGAAAAGGAGGTTTTCAAGGGTTGTTCCGTGGGCCGTAGCGATAAGCTGCACCCCTCGTTCCGCAATAGTCCGAGCAGCTTTTGCTTCCTCTTCTCGACCGATTTCGTCAACAATGATAACCTCGGGCATGTGGTTCTCAACAGCTTCAATCATGACGTCGTGTTGTCGCTCAGGAGAGGAAACCTGCATCCGTCGTGCTCTACCAATCGCAGGATGCGGTATATCTCCATCACCAGCAATCTCGTTCGACGTGTCAACCACAATTACTCGCTTTTGGAACTCATCGCTGAGAACTCGTGCAACCTCCCGAAGTTTAGTCGTCTTCCCTACTCCCGGGGGACCAAGAAGCAGAATATTCTTCCCTGACACGATGACATCTCGGATAATATCAATTGTCCCGTATACGGCACGTCCAACCCGAAGCGTGAGGCCAACGATGTCCCCGAGACGGTTCCGAATACAGGAAATACGGTGCAACGTTCGTTCAATCCCCGCTCGGTTATCACGAGTAAACACACCTACCCGTTGAACCACATAATCGATGTCTTCACGCTCAATGACTCGATCCGAGAGAATAGCAAATCCCTTACTGAAGCGAACTTCCGGAGGACGCCCAAGGTCCATGACGATCTCTATGAGATCGTCAGTGTTTTCTTGTTCCTCCAAAGCCTTACGAACGTGAGGTGGTAGAACTTCAAAAAGCTTATCAAGATTGTCCACCACACCCTGGAATTGTTCACTCATCGCTATCCGATTCCTCCTCAGCTTTTTACTCCTCCATGTGGAAAACCTGGAAAACGTCCCTTTTATTTCCAAAGCGAGCTTCCCTATTATAACGCAAAATGGGTATAATGGGGGAAAGATGAGAATCCTTGCGTTAAGCGACCGGGTAGACCCTCGAATTTACAGTTCCTTTTGTAAAGAGCGCTTTGGAGACGTTGACTGTGTCGTCTCCTGCGGTGATCTCCCAGAGTATTACCTCGATTTTGTCGTTTCCACGCTCAATGTACCACTTTTTTTCGTCCATGGGAATCATGACGCCCCCTCAGGAAGAGAATGCCTGGCAGGAGGAACAAACCTCGATGAAACGGTCGTCTACTACCGAGGCGTCCTCTTTGCTGGTCTCGAGGGATGTCACTGGTACAATGGACGCGCACACCAGTATACGGAACGGGAAATGTATTGGAAGTACCTTCGCCTGCTCCCAAAGCTTTATTGGGCACGTATCAGATACGGAAGGTATCTTGATGTTCTTGTTACTCATGCTCCCCCTCGAGGAGCTCATGAAGGACATGATCTTCCTCATCGAGGATTCACCACTTTCACGCATCTTCTCCGGAAATACAATCCAAAGTATCACCTTCATGGACATGTCCATCTGTACAATACCAACGAAAACCCCGTCACTAGACTTTTCCAAACCTGGGTCGTGAACTGTTACGGATACCAAGTCATTGAAATCCCCGAAAACGTGTGTGGTACAATGGAAAAAGGGTTCCGTCGGTGATGCAGTGTGTCTCGGTCGATTTTGCAAAAAAAGGAAACACTTCTTGAAGAAATCAAAAAAGAGGTTGAGAAATGTACGCTTTGCCCTCTTGCAAAGAGCAGAACCCAAGTCGTTTTCGGCGAAGGAAACGCAGACGCTCTTGTCATGTTTGTTGGTGAAGCACCAGGCGAGGATGAAGACCGTACCGGGAGACCTTTCGTGGGGAAAGCGGGACAGCTTCTGACAAAAATCCTCCTTTCCGTGGGCATCCAGCGGGAAGAAGTTTACATAGCCAATATGGTGAAGTGTCGTCCGCCTGGGAACAGAACTCCTACCCTTGAGGAGGTCGAAACGTGCTTTCCGTACCTTGAAGCCCAGATTGCGATTGTCAATCCTTCCATTATTGTTACCCTAGGAAGCGTCTCCACCGGATACCTCCTCAATACCAAAGAGCCCATGAGCAAACTCCGAGGACAGTGGTTTGACTGGCGTGGTGGAAAGCGGATTTTTCCTATGTTCCATCCAAGCTTCCTTTTGCGTCATGAATCGAGGGCTCCTGGCTCTCCCAAACACCTCACTTGGCTTGACATTCAGGAAGTGAAACGGGTGTATGATCTCCTTCGGGAGAGCACCCGACGAATGTGATATAATAGCAACGAAATACTGAAAAGGGAGGGAGGTACATGAGCTACCTCGAATCCATCAAAGCATTCACTACCGAGCAAGTGGTGAAACTCATTGTGAACTCGCTGCGGAACGTTTCTGACGAAACAATTGTCAAACTTACGTACCTCGCAGAAAAACTTACCCCCATAGAGTACTATCGAGACCAGATTCGGGGGCTTCGCCAAATGTTCGAGGAAAAACGCCCTCAGATTGTTCTCGCCCGGCGAGTACTTCAAGAAACTCACCCTAACGTCCGAGAAAAGCTCATGGTGAATCTCATCGTCAAAAGTATCCTCCTTGGAGTTCCAAAGCGGCAGAAACTCGAGAAAGAACTTGGTTGCCAAGTGCCGTTCTTCTTTGTCGTCAGCCCTACTATGCGGTGCAATCTTAACTGTTATGGGTGCTACGCTGGTCAGTACCGGAAAGAGAGTGACATGCCAATAGAGCTCCTTGACCGGATTTTTAGCGAAGCAAAAGAAATGGGCATGCACTTTTTGACGATCTCTGGCGGTGAGCCTTTCATCCGCGAGGAACACCTGGACTTATTTGAAAAGCATAGTGATATTTGTTTCCAAGTTTATACAAATGGAACGCTCATCGATCGGGAGATGGCCAAACGTTTGGCTCGTATGGGAAATGTTTACCCTGCTATAAGTGTCGAGGGTTACGAAGAAGAGACTGATGCACGCCGCGGCAAAGGAACTTTTAAAAAGATTATGCAAGCTATGGAGGCACTTCGGGATGAAGGAGTTCTTTTTGGCTTCTCCATCACCGCCACACGGTACAACACTGAGCTTGTTTCGAGCGATGAGTTTATGGATTTTCTCATCAACAAGGGATGCAGTTTTGGCTGGTACTTCACCTATGTCCCTGTAGGGAAGAAACCGGATACAAGTCTTATGCCCACACCGGAACAACGAATTTACCTTCGCAACCAGGTGCATCGCCTCCGCTACGAAAAACCGATCTTCATTGGAGACTTCTGGAACGACGGTCCTTACGTTGGTGGATGTATTGCCGGTGGACGGAGGTACTTCCACATTAACAACATGGGTGATGTTGAGCCTTGCGTCTTCTGTCATTTTACCGTCGACAACATCAGGAACAAATCTCTCAAAGAGGTCATCGCCTCCCCCTTCTTCCGGGCCATCCAGGAACGCCAGCCTTATGACAACAATCTTATGCGACCCTGTATGCTCATCGATGTTCCCGAGGTTCTTCGGGAAGTCGTGGAAAAGTATGGAGCTCGACCAAGTCATGAAGGTGCAGAGAGCCTCATCACAACTTTGAAGGACGAGGTTGACGCATACGCCCAGGCCTTCAAGAAGCTTGCCGATGAAATCTGGGAACGGGATTACAAGGGCACTATCTACTACAAGGACTACAAAAGCGAGCGACAGGAGTACCTTCGAAAACTCCAAGAGGAGGCAGAAAAGCACCGCAAGAAAGAAGAAATCCGAGTGTAGGGAAAGGGACCCTCTCACGAGGGTCCCTTTTTCTGCAATACTCGAAAACCAATGTCTCTCCGATAGTACATACCCTCAAAATGAATACAGGACACAGCTTTGTAAGCATAGTGATAGGCTTCTTTAAAATCCTTCCCAAAGGCACAGACATTCAGTACTCGACCACCATTAGTATACCACTCATTGTCTCTTCGGAGAGTACCTGCATGGAAGAGAAGCACCTTATCCCCCGGAGTGTTCGTAAAGTGCTCAAGCCCTTCAATACGTTTCCCTCGCTCAAAATGCCCAGGATACCCCTGGCTTGCAAGAACGACTCCAAGCATTGGTTCCTCCAGGACCTTAAGACGAACTTCGTGAAGTCTGCCCTCCCAGAGAGCAAAGCATACCTCCAGCCAATCATTTTCTATCCGAGGAAGAACAACTTGAGCTTCCGGATCACCTAGACGAACGTTGAATTCAAGAACCCAGGGAGTTTTGTCTTTCCCAATCATCAATCCAAGATAAAGAACCCCTCGATAGTAGAGATTCTCCCGCTCTACGCCTTCAAGGAATGGAACGAGAATTTCTTTTTCAATCCTCTGAAGCACCATATCGTCGACGATCGGAGCTGGAGAATATGCTCCCATTCCCCCCGTGTTCGGACCAATGTCTCCCTCCCCAACCTTCTTGTGGTCCTGAGAGGAAGGTAAGAAAAGATACGATCGCCCATCGAAGAGGACCATGACAGTTGCCTCTTCGCCCTCTAAAAAATCTTCCACTACTATTCTTTCTCCCGAAGAACCAAACTTCTTCTCTACCATGAGCTCTTGAACAGCAAATGATGCTTCTTCAAAATCCTGAGCAACATAAACTCCTTTCCCTGATGCGAGCCCATCAGCCTTTACAACCACAGGGAAATCTCTTCTCCGCCTTAGCGCTTCAAGAGCTTCCCTGGGGTTATCGAAAACGGAAAAAGGAGCAGTAGGGATACCGTACCGCCTCATAAACTCTTTTGCAAAGACTTTGCTTGATTCAAGAAGGGCACCTCGTTTATCAGGGCCAATGATGGCTCGTCTCCTAGCACAAAAAGAGTCAACAATTCCCGCCGCAAGAGGCGCTTCAGGACCAACAATGACAAAATCCACATTCTTCTCCTCAACAAAATCAAGCATCTCTGTAAATGAAGAAAGAGGGACACATGTTCCAACAAGCTCCATACCTCCGTTACCCGGAACACAAAACACCTCTGTTACTTCAGGGCTTTGGGCGATCTTCCAAGCGATGCAGTGTTCCCTACCACCGCTCCCCACAACCATCACACGCATCCTTCGCAATCCCTCCTAATAAAGACTTTCCTTCCGCAAACCTCAAGTTTCCCCTCAAGAAAGAGCTTTACCGCCTGGGGATAAATCTGGTGCTCATATTTCAGGATTCGCTCAGCAAGTGTTTCAGGAGTATCATCGTCAAAGACAGGACAAGTAGCCTGCAAAATAATCGGCCCCGTATCCATCCCCTCATCCACAAAGTGAACGGTGCATCCACTGACTTTGACTCCGTACTCTACAGCCTGTCTTTGTGCCTCAAGTCCAGGAAAAGCAGGAAGAAGCGAAGGATGGATATTCATGATTCGATTACGGAAACGTTGCACGATCTCTTTGCCAACGATACGCATGTATCCTGCAAGACAAATAAGATCAGGATTCTCTCGCTCAAGTGCTTCGAGAAGCGCCGCTTCATAAGCTCGCTTGTTGGGGAAGGACTGGTAGTCAAGGACAAGGGTGGGAATTCCTGCCTCCTGAGCGCGACGCAGGGCCTGAGCCTGCGGATTATCACTGATCACAAGGCGAATCTCTCCAGGAATGAACCCACTTCGTGAAGCGTTAATGAGCGCTTGGAGATTGGTTCCCCTCCCTGAGACAAGAACAACGATTTTCTTCACCCCAAGGCCACTCCTTTCTCTCCAGGAACAATTTCACCAAGGACAAAAGCCTTTTCCCCACAGTGAGCAAGCAAGCGAAGCGCCGTTTCTACATCCTCTTGAGGAACGACGAGCACGAATCCCACCCCCATGTTAAAGACTCGCCACATCTCCTCTTCGGGAATATTTCCTCTCTCCTGAATGAAACGGAAAATCCAGGGAGTAGGGATCGCTTCTTTACGAATATAAGCCCGACAAGAGTTTGGGAGGATCCTGGGAAGATTCTCCACAATCCCTCCACCAGTGACGTGAACCATACCTTTCACACGAACCCGCTCGAGGAGCGGGAGAACACTCCGGACATAGATTCTTGTAGGACGAAGAAGTTCTTCCGCAAGATTTTTCCCTTCAATATCTGCGTCGAAAGGGACGCGAGCATACTCGAGAACCTTTCGTACCAATGAGAAGCCGTTGCTATGAAGGCCTGAAGAAGCAAGGCCAATGAGAATATCCCCAGGAACAATTGTCTTTCCATCAACGATTTTTTCCTCTTCCACAATGCCCACAGCAAACCCAGCAAGGTCATACTCACCATCAGCATACATATCAGGCATTTCTGCTGTTTCTCCTCCGAGCAAAACACACCCTGCCTCTTCGCACCCTCGAATAACTCCTGACAACACAGCCTCAAAAACCGAAGGTTCGAGGCGTCCACAGGCAAAGTAATCAAGGAAAAACATCGGTTCTGCCCCAACACAAAGTATGTCATTTACACACATTGCTACAAGGTCAACACCTACAGTGTCATGACGGCAGAGTTTTGAGGCTATCTTCAACTTTGTCCCTACACCATCACTTCCCGCAACAAGACAAGGTTTCTGCCATCGCTCAGTTACACGGAAAATCCCCGCAAAACCCCCGATTCCCTCTCTCACCTCTGGACGACTGGTCCTTAAGGCTCTTTGTTTCAGACGCTCGATAACTTCAGCCGCTCGATCAATGTCGACACCTGCCCTTTGATAGGTCCATCTTTCACACACTTTCCTCTTCCTCCCAAATCCCCACCCGTTTCATAATGGTGTCCACATGCTTCAGGTAATACTCGTAATCGAAAAGCGCGGATAAGTCTTCCCGAGAAAAGTACCGACGTACCTCAGGATCTTGAGAAAGCGCCTCAAGGAACGTCAATTGCTCATCATCCCACACCCGTAAAGCACAACGCTGGACAATGGTATACGCTTCCTCCCGGGTCAACCCTTTCCCCACAAGCCCAAGGAGCACTCGTTCAGAGAAGACCAAGCCACGGCTTCTTTCGAGATTCTTTCGCATTGCATCAGGATAAATGATGAGTTCCTCAAGGAGTCGAGCAAAAGTGTTAAGCAAGTAGTCGGCAAGAATGCACGAATCAGGAAGAATAACGCGTTCCGCCGAGGAGTGGGAAATATCCCGCTCATGCCAGAGCGGGATATTCTCTAAGGCTACAAGGAGATTGCCTCGTAGGAGCCGGCTAAGACCACAAATCTGCTCAGCAGTAATTGGATTTTTCTTGTGAGGCATGGCAGAAGAACCTTTTTGCCCTGGCGAGAAACCCTCTTCTACCTCCCGAACCTCAGTCCTTTGGAGATGGCGAATCTCAAGGGCAAACTTCTCAAGACTTGCCCCAATCATTGCCAAAACCCACAAGAACTCTGCATAGCGATCCCTCTGTACAATCTGCGTCGAAACAGGATCCGGATCAAGACCAAGATGTTCGCACACATAAGCTTCAACCCTTGGATCTACGTTTGCAAAGTTTCCCACTGCTCCCGAGATCTTACCCACACTGATGGTCCGTTTTGCCTCTTCCAACCGCCTCTTATTCCTTTGCATCTCCGCATACCAAACAGCAAACTTAAGACCAAGGGTTGTCGGCTCAGCGTGGACTCCATGTGTCCTTCCGACCATTAGAGTATACCGGTGTTCCCATGCCCTCTTTCGTATAGCTTTGAGAACCTTTTCGACGTCTTCAAGAAGAAGGTCTGCGGATTCCCGAAGGAGGACCGCGTTCGCCGTATCTAAGACATCTGAAGAGGTCAACCCAAAATGGAGAAAGCGAGACTCTCTCCCCAAGTTCTCAGCAAGGCTCGTGAGGAAAGCAATCACATCGTGCTTTGTAATCTTCTCAATTTCTTTCATCCGTTCTGGGGAAAAAGAGAGTCTCGATCGAATTCTCTCCACTTCCTCCTTGGGGATAACACCGAGCTTTTCCCAAGCCTCCAGCACAAGCATCTCGATTCGTATCCAAATCTCAAAACGATGTACATCACTCCAGATAGCTTGCATCCTCGGAAGAGTATACCGCTCAATCACACCTATCCTCCTCTCGAAATCTTGCAAAATTCTAACATAATTGGAGGGACCAAACACAAACCGCTCTTCTCAAGGTTCTCACCGGGGAAGATAAATGCTTAAGATAGGCATACGAGTCTCTCTTTACCACAATTAAGCAAAAACACCCTTTCCCACAAACTCGAGCTCCACTGACAAGACCCAGACCATCATGAAACAAGACACCCCTCTTTCCCATGCAGAGAGAAACGCCTACCTTATCGGGAGTACACAGAGTTGGTACGTATGCGAATGCCCAGCAACCGCTGGGCGCCAGGGTTTGGGCATCTGAATTTTCAAGAACCCCTCCGAGTCCTCACTGCCTTAGGATATACTGGCTTCATTTCTGCAGAAGTTCTCCAAAAACCGAGCTTTCAAGAAGCTGCCCGAAAAACCATTCGTGTGCTCCGGGAGGCTCTATCAATCCCGTTGCGATAAGAGGAAAAAGGCTTCAACGTCGCGCTGAATTTGGGTTCGGAGAGCACTTTCAGAAGGGAAAACCATCTCTTTCCGCACAAACTGTTCAAAGTTCACACAAACCCTACGATTATACAATTCAGGAAAGGATTGATAAGGAACAAAAACTTCCACAACCTGCCGTTTCGTATCACGAAATGTTGGTCGCATTCCCGTATATACAAGAGCTCGAAATGGCGAGTTCATTTGATCTTCCCAAAAGACGTTTCCAATGTAGACCCCAGGGGGTGGAAGGAGCTTCCGGGAAGGAGGATAGAGATTCAGAGTAGGGAAGCCCAGCGACCTTCCAATTTGTCTTCCCCTTCGGACTTTCCCTATGACAGGAAAAGGGAAACCAAGGAACGTACGAACCTTCTCAAGTTTCCCTTGAGAGAGGTATTCCCGGATGCGGGAACTCGAGACGACTTCCCCCTCGCACTTGTAAGAGGAGAGAACAACCACCTCAATACCACGCGAGGCAAGATATGTCTTGAGAACATAAGGGGTTCCCTGGCGCTCAAAACCAAAACGGAAATTCTCCCCTATACAGATGACCTGGGGGCAAAAAGTTTCGGTAATCCTTTCAAGAAAAACCAAAGGCGTCATTCTCCGCAAATTATCTCCGAAGCGGAGGAAGGAAATGAAAGCTCCAGGGCAGAAACGGGAGAAAAGGAGGTACTTCTCGCTATACAAGGTAAGATATCTCATCGGTTCTTGCGGAAAAAGAAAGCGCTGAGGATGAGGGTAAAACGTCACCATACAAAGCGGAGCAGAGGATGAGGCTCGACGATGTGCTTCAGCAAGGACCCTTTGATGACCAAGGTGGAGCCCATCAAAAAAACCTATTGCAAGCGTACTTCCAGGAAGCTTCGTCCATCCTCGTTTAAGAAACATGGCAAGACTCGGCAAGGACTATCCGGGGAAGGAACTTCAATGTGTCCCAGAAGGCAAGACCTAGAAAAGAACCCCCATGAAGCACTTTAACCATAGAGGGACCAGGAAGGTCCACAGGCAAAGTAAAAGGTGTTCCATGGAGGAAAAACCGCGCTTCTTCTTCACCAACTTCCACACTCTTGAGGAAATAAAGCGCCTTGTCGGGAGGTATTGCTTGTTCAAGAAGGAATTGCCGGTTGATATCTCGTCGCATCACGTCAATGCTTTCTTCGATAGGAAAGATACCAACTCGCTCTCGAACCAAGGAAAACACGTAAGCTCCAAGACCGAGTTTCTTGCCAAGATCGTAAGCAAGACTTCGTACATACGTTCCACCCGAGCAGTGAACACGGAGTTCAACCTCTCCAAATACTCCCTCTGTACAGTCGAGAACCTCAAGGTGGTGGACCGTAACCTCACGGGTAAGAGTAATTCGCTCTCCTCGTCGGGCATATTCGTAAAGGGGTCTTCCACGGTATTTACAGGCGGAAAAGGGGGGCACTTCTTGCACAAATGTCCCTCGGAAACTCTGGAGCGCTTCGAGAAACTTCTGCTTTATTAGAGACTGTGTAGATACAGCAACAATGCTCCCTTTCACGTCATACGTATCAGTAGCGATACCAAAACGAATTCGGGCTCGGTACACCTTGTCAAGTTCTTGGAAAAAGGACACAAGGCGAGTTGTTCTCCCAAAACAAACAAGCACTACACCTCGAGCGAAGGGGTCAAGGGTTCCAGTATGCCCCACCTTAGTCCCAAGAATCTTTCCAACCCGTTCAACAAGAGCTCGAGAAGTCATTCCAACAGGCTTGTAGAGATTGAGCACTCCACCTAACATTTCTTTTCCTCTCCTACATACATCGTGTTCTGTACAAGGGCTTTTATATATTCTGTAACCGTTTTCTGCACAAAAGAGAGGGATCCTGTTACCTTGAACCCCGCTGCGTTTCTATGTCCGCCACCGCCAAAGTGATGCGCTACCAAAAGCACGTCGAAATTCCCTCGAGAACGAAGGCTTACCTTGTATACGGAAGGAGCAATCTCCTTAAAAAACACCGAAACCTCTGCCTCAGGGATGTACAGACCATAGTCGACAATTCCCTCAGCGTCCTCTTCCCGTGCATTACACGCTGTAAAGTCGCTCTGCGTAAGGTAAGTTGTCGCACAACCGCAAGAAGGGTCGAAGACAAGGTGTTCTAAAGCTCGGCTCAAGAGTTTTAGGGCTTCCAACTTTCGGCAACGGAACACATGACGCATGATGGTACTCAAAGAGGCCCCAGAAGCCACAAGCTCCCCAACAACGGTAAACATACCTTGGTTGAGTTCAACAAACTGAAAACCTCCAGTGTCAGTGACAATACCAGTGAGAATAGGAACAGCGATATTAGGATCGAGAGCAATACCCATTTCTCGGGTAAGCTCATACACAAGGAGTGCCGAAGCCGGCGAGGACGCATCAACAAAGTTTGCGTGGCCAAACATGGCATTATCAGGATGATGATCCACGTTAATCACACAAGAAACCCTCTGTAAAAGTTCCTCTACCCGCCCAAGCCGACTAGGATTAGAGCAGTCTACAACAACAAGCGTATCGAAGGGGATAAAAGATGAAACAAATACCTCATATGTGAGGACCTCTCCCGCCCCAGGGAGGAAAAGGTAAAAGTAAGGAACTCGACCATCGTACACAACGTAAGCCTCTTTACCTATCTTTCTGAGGAGGAAGGTGAGGGCAAGAGCAGAACCCAGACCATCTCCATCGATATTCTGATGAGATGTCACGACAAAATGCGAATTTTGGCGAAAGAACTCGCAAACCCTGTTTTTTTCGCCTTTCATCGGCTTTCTCTTTCCAGACGGTTCAGGAGTTCTACAACGTTGAAGGCTTTCTCAAGGGTTGGATCTGCGACAAAAACAATCTCAGGCATGAACTTAATACGGATACGCGAGGCAAGTAAGCCTCGGATGAACTTTGTCGCTTTTTTCAGGGCTTCGTACTTTTCCCCCTCCCCCGAATGTTCCAGAAATCCAACGTATATCTTTGCTTGCTTGAGGTCTGGGGACATTTCAACCCTCGTGATGGTGAAACCCCGCAGACGGGGATCAGCCATTTCCGAAAGGAGGATTCGCGACACTTCTCTCCGGATAAGCTCTGCGACCCGAAGTGGTCTTTGTTCTTTCATCAGCTGCACCCTCAGTATATTTCAAGAAGCCAGTCTGTAACCTCCACCCGATTGTCGTTTTCGATAAACTCAAGAACCTGATGAAGAAGCGAAGTAACAGAGTGTTCATCCCGAGCAACACAGGAGATTCCAAGACTTCCCCTCTGCCAATGGGAATCTTCTGAAAGTTCCGCTACCGACACGTTAAAACGATTCCGAAGACGTTGCTTGACCGAGTCGACAACCCGTCTCCGGTCCTTAAGCGAGAAACTCCCATTGATGAATAATTCAACACGACACACGCCAACCCTCATCGTTCTTCTCGGATAATATAGGCTTCCAAAATATCACCTTCTACAAAGCTTTCAAAACCCTCAAGAGCAATGCCACACTCGTATCCTTGAGCAACCTCCTTGACATCATCTTTGAAACGCTTAAGAGAGGCGATACGAATTTTTTCGCCAAGCACCTCGCCCTTCCGGAGCACCCGTACGAAAGCACCTCGGTCGACTTTTCCTTCAAGCACATAGCATCCTGCCACAATTCCAACCCGTGGAATCTTGAAAAGCGCTCGCACTTCAGCCCTTCCAATAACCTCTTCGACCTTTCGCGGTTCGAAGAGACCTTGAATGGCTCGCTTCATGTCCTCAACCACATCATAAATAATGCGGTAGAGACGGACTTCAACACCCTCTTGTTTTGCCACCTTTGCAACGTCGTTGGGAAGCTTCACGTTGAACCCAATAACTACTCCTGCAGACGCAGAAGCAAGCATAACGTCAGCTTCACTAATGTTGCCGACCCCTCGGAAAACAACGTTAATTTTGACGTTTTCATTCCCAAGCTGAGATATCGCTCGCTCAAGCGCCTCGAGAGAACCCTGGTAGTCAGCCTTAAGAACAAGGTGGAGTTCTTTGATCTTCCCCTCTTCTGGAGCAAGGAGTTCTTCAAGCGAAACGACACGATTTCCCGATTCCCTCAAAATTCGCTCTCGTTCCTTCTCTTTACGGCGCTCTGCAATAATCGTGGCTACCTTCTCTTCTTCGACCACGACAAGCTTTGTCCCTGCAGGAGGAAGTTCAGAAAAACCAACAACCTCAACTGGAGTCGCAGGAGTCGCTTCTTTCAGAGTCTTCCCAAGGTCGTCAAAAAGCGACCGCACCCTACCCCAAGTCGTACCAGCGACGAAAAAGTCTCCAACCCGAAGTGTCCCTTCCTGGACGATAACGGTTGCTACCGGCCCCTTCCCTCGGTCAAGACGCGACTCGATAATTACCCCAATGGCTGGACCACTGTACCGTGCTCGGAGTTCTAAGAGATCGGCCTGCAAAAGAATCATGTCAAGAAGGTCTTGGATGCCTTTCCGTTGCAGTGCCGAGATGGGCACACATATAGTATCCCCTCCCCACTCTTCAGGGATGAGACCACACTCAGTAAGCTGCTGTTTAACCCGGTCAGGGTTTGCTCCGGGCTTGTCGATCTTGTTAATAGCTACAACAATTGGTACGTCGGCCGCTTTCGCATGCTGGATAGCCTCAACCGTCTGGGGCATTACACCATCGTCAGCAGCAACGACAAGAACCGCTATATCCGTAACCTGAGCTCCCCGAGCCCGCATGGTGGTGAATGCTTCATGTCCTGGGGTATCAATGAAAGTGATCTTTCGACTACCCACATCTACCTGATATGCCCCAATTTTCTGAGTAATGCCACCGAATTCGGACTCGGCTATTCGAGAACGACGGATAGCGTCAAGAAGGGTCGTCTTTCCATGATCTACGTGACCAAGAATTGTCACTACTGGAGGACGGGGAAGTTTCTCAACCTCAAGGGTTTTCAGCACTTCTTCCCGAATGTTCTCCTTCCACTCTACTTCAAAGCCCTTTTCTCGGATAAGACGCTCTACCACGAGAGGGGGAAGGGGTTTTTTGCTATGGGGAATAACATTGAGATCCGCGAGACGAAGGAGAACGTCAGTCTCCTCCTCCCCCAGGATTCGAGCAAGTTCCCGCAGGGTAGGGAGATTCTCGAGAAGAATTGTTTGCTCTCTTTTTTTCCGGATCTCTTCCTCTTTCCTCCGACGATACTCAAGCTCCTCCTCAAGAAGCTCGATTAAATCCTCGTCGATACTACTCATATGATTCTTGACGTCCGCCCCAAGCTCTCGAAGCATATCCATAACCTCATGGGTTGGCATCCCAAGCCGCTCAGCGACTTTGTACACCCTGACCTTGGTCATCCCAAACCTCCTTTATCTTTCCCCAGACGCGTAAGGAGCGCCTCTTTGAGAAGTAATATGTCTTTTTCATTAACTTCTATACGAAAAGCAAAAGAGAGGCTTCTTCGGTCAAGACCTTCTATACACTCCCGAGATGGACACACATACGCCCCCCTTCCTGCCTTTTTTCCCGTTGGATCAACTTCAAGGATTCCCTGGGGAGTCCGAACAATACGGATTAACACTTTCTTCTCCTTCCGCTCTCTGCAGCTCAAACACATCCGTACAGGAACCTTCTTCATTGGTTATTCCTCTTTCCTGCCACTTCCTTTTATGTCGATTCGCCAACCACTCAATCTTGCCGCCAGACGCACGTTCTGCCCATCTCGCCCGATAGCCAGAGAGAGCTGATCGTCAGGGACAACAACTTGTGCTGTTTTTGTCTCTTCGTCAAGCCTTACTTCAAGAACCTGTGCGGGACTTAGAGCCTCCTTTATGAGAACTTCTGGATCGTTGCTCCAGCGAATGATATCCACCTTCTCACCTCGGAGTTCATCAGTAATATTTTTCACCCGCGTCCCACGGTTGCCAATACAGGCTCCTACCGGGTCGATTTTCTCGTTCCGACTTTCCACAGCTACCTTCGTCCGTACACCTGGCTCTCGAGTAATGGCCTTTATATCTACCCATCCCTCATGGACCTCTGGAACCTCAAGCTCAAGAAGTCGACGAACGAGTCCGGGGTGCGTCCGAGAAAGGACAATTTTCGGTCCTTTAGTAGTCTTTTTCACCTCAACGATAAAGAACTTCATCCGGCTCCCTGGACGATACTCTTCAGTGCTCACTTGCTCATCGGGGGGGAGAATGCCTTCCACCTTTCCAAGATCCACAATGACATTCCGTCCTTCCCGGCGGATAACAACCCCAGTGATAACCTCTCCTTCCTTTTCAGAAAATTCTTCATAAATCTTATTCCGTTCCGCTTCACGAAGCCGTTGTACAATGACTTGCTTTGCTGTCTGTGCAGCAATGCGCCCAAAATCCTTTGGGGTGACCTCGATTTCAATCCACTCTCCGACATTCGCCTTGAAACCAAGACGTTCGGCTTCTTCCTTGAGGATTTCTGTTGTCGAATCTCGAAGTTTTTCCACAACCATCTTTCGTGCAAAGACTTTGATATCTCCTGACTGGGGATCAAGGATAACTGAAACCCCCTTGTGGGAACTCTTAAAATTCTTCCGGAATGCAGAGAGGAGTGCTGCTTCGATAGCCTGTTTGAGGGTATCCCTGGGAATACCCTTTGTCTTTTCGATTTGCTCGATAACCGCCAGGATATCCCTGCCCATACAGTCCCCCTTGAAATACCACCATAAATGACAAAGAGTGGGAGAAACCCCACTCTTTGTCAAGGATACCATAATTTTACAGAAAATTTGCTGAAATTGCAAACGCTTAAGGAGTAGTCGTTCGAGTATCCCCAAAATCCTGATAGAATCTCTCCGCTGCCTCCTCTAAGGCTTTCAAGCGACGGTACACTTCGCCTTTTGAGAGAGGAGGTGAACAGTACATACCAAGCTCCCGAAGGGACGCATAAGGGTAACGAAGACGCACAATAGCAATTTCCCGGAGCTTCGGAGAGAGCGCATCAAGAGGAATACGGCGAATCTTTTCCCGTTGACGAAGCGAAGACTGTACCGTCCTTTCAAGATTCGACGTTGTGTAGTTCACCCACCGAGTAAGGTAATCCATCGCTTCTTTCTCAACCCGTATGCGCTCAAGTTCAAGATAACTTTGCCGAGCTCCAAGATATCCCAAGAAAGAAGCGACAGTTGCCGCATTTTTCGCATAGAGGCACCACTCACCTTTCACTCGGCGACAGCGGAAGGACATCCCCGCTTTTTGGAGAACTTCTTGGACAAGGAGCGCGAGATCCTCCGAGGCAAAGCGTATCTCAAGTTGGTAACTACGCAAAGGGTCAGCAATATACCCCCTGAGCTCAAAAATCCCACGAACAAAATCACAAGCAACCGATGTATTCAGACGTCTTGCTAAGGAAGATACATCGTAGAATCCCAGAGTCGCAAGGAGGTCTTGAGCAACACTGATGGCAAGATGATAGAAAAAGCCAGCTCGAATTCCACGCTCATTTGAAAGAATGAGCTCGTAATCCGCAAAGGGTAAGAACTCCTTTTTCAAAACGAGACACTTCTTAAGAAGCGCAAAAGAAGGGTGAGAAAGACAAAGAAGTGTTTCCTCCTGTTTCCTTCGAATGACGCTACTCCTCAAGAGACCAAGGAATTCGGCCTCCCGTCTTTCCCGCTCCCCAGGAAAAAGGCTATAGAGCTCATCTTGGAGAAGTGTTCGAAAATCCATGTTGATAAACCTCTTGGAGTTTCTTCTGGAGTCTTACAATGGTTGCCTTTGGAATTCTCAGTCGTCTTCCCACCTCCTCCGGGTCCGCCGCACAGAGGCTCGCAAGATCCTCAAAGGAAGCAAGAATCTTCTCCCGCCGCTTTGGTCCAATACCCTCGACTTCCTCAAGGAGTGAACCGAAGGATTTCTTGTTTCTTCGCACTCTATGGAAAGTTACCGCAAAACGGTGAGCCTCATTCCTCACCCGTTGCAAAAACTGGAGAACCTCAGAGTGAGGTGGCAAAAGGATCGGGTCTTCTCTCTCAGGAAGGTAAAGTTCTTCAAATTCTTTAGCTAAAGCTAGTACCGGACAGGAAATGCCAAGTTCCCGAAAGACCTCAAGAGCGATATTGAGTTGTCCCCTTCCTCCGTCGAGAAGGAGGACATCAGGGAAATCGGCATTACGAGACCGAAGGTCCCGAAAATACCGAAGAAGGATCTCACGCATCATACCATAATCATCCGGATGACCTTGAGCACGCACAACAAATCTTCGATACCTTTTGGTGTAAGGATCCCCATCGAGAAAGGACACCACAACACCAACCGCTTCGTCACCTTGGAAAGCAGAAACATCAACACCTTCCACAAGGCGGGGGAAGGAAGAGAGTTCAAGGAGCTCTTGAAGCCCCTTGAGGACCTCAAGCGAAGCTCGCTCACGCTTTTTCCTTTTGAGTATTTCCGCTTGCAGGTTCCGTTTAGCATTGTCTTCGGCGAGGAGAAGCAAATCTTCTTCCTCAAAAGTACGAGGAGAAGAAAGGCGAAAGGGGAAGAAACGATTCAACTCCCCAAGAGACAAATCCCCAATAGGCACGCATACACGCGCAGGGAAATGGAAGGAACGAAGGTATACTTGTTCGAGAAATTCGCCAAGAAGCGATTCTCTATCCCTCCATCCTTCTGCAGGCGCTACAAAACTCTCAATCCCGATAAGCCTTCCTTGGCGAACTCGAAGGACCACGAAAACTGCAACTTGTGCGTCGTGAGCGACGCCTATAAAATCAACATCCTCAGGCTCCGAGAGAACCAAGCGATATCGAGCAGCAATCTTCTGAACCGCTTCAAGCTTTTCTCGATAGTAGATTGCTTTTTCAAAATCGAGTGAGTCGGCAGCTTTCCACATTTCCTCTTCAATCCATCGGGCAACATCCTCATATCTCCCATTTAAAAAATCCATGGCCCTACGGAGATTCTCCTGGTAGGCTTCCTTAGAAATGCGACCAACACAAGGAGCACTACAGAGCCCAAGTTCAAAATCGATGCATGGCCGTTGCAAAGGAAAGGAGCTCTCAGGCAGGGCGCATCCTCGAAGGAGAAAAAGTGATCGGAGAAGCTTGAGTCCTTCTTTGGTTTTCTTTGCATCTGTAAAAGGCCCAAAGTACCTTCCCTCACCCCCTGTCTTCCGCCGGACTATCCGAACTGAGGGAAAGTCTCCCTTTATTCCGAAAAGGATATAGGGGTAACTTTTATCGTCTCGCAAGCGAAGGTTGTACGGAGGACGAAAACGTTTGATGAGGTCTTCCTCGAGAAGGAGTGCCTCATGTTCATTCCCAGTGAGGAAGTACTGTACTGCAGCTACCGCCTCAATCAGGCCTTCCTTCAGAGGAGAAGATAAGCATCGAAAATGTGATTTAACCCTTTTAAGGATGTTGACGGCCTTTCCAATGTAGAGAACTTGTCCTTGGACGTCTTTAAAAACGTAGACCCCGCATTCCTGAGGAAGGCAATCGATATCTTCTTTTCCTACTTCAAACGGAACATAACTCACCTTTTCGTTCAGCGAAAAGCACCTCCCTCAAAAATTGTCCTGTGTACGAAGAAGAAACTTGTGCAACTTCCTCCGGAGTTCCTTGAGCCACGATGTAACCGCCTCGATCGCCTCCTTCCGGTCCAAGGTCAATAAGGTAGTCACAGGTCTTAATGACATCAAGGTTATGTTCGATGATGAGTACCGTATTTCCGCGGTCACGAAGCTCAAGGAGCACACTCAAGAGTTTTTCTACATCGGCAAAGTGGAGGCCTGTGGTTGGCTCATCAAGAAGGTACAGAGTCCTTCCGGTAGCCACTTTTCCAAGCTCCCGAGCAAGCTTAATGCGCTGTGCCTCTCCTCCCGAAAGTGTCGTAGCCGGCTGTCCCAGCTTAATGTACCCAAGACCAACTCGCTGAAGCATCTCAAGCTTTCTCCGAATGAAAGGAATATTCCCAAAGAACGTTATGGCCTCATCAACGCTCATGTCCAAAACGTCGGCGATACTTTTACCTTTATACTTGATGTCTAGTGTTTCTCTTCCATACCGCTTTCCTTGACACTGCTCGCAGGTTACGAAAACGTCGGGCAGGAAGTGCATTTCAATTTTTATAACCCCATTCCCTTGACACGCCTCACAACGACCACCTTTGAGGTTAAAACTGAACCTTCCAGGCTTATAACCCCTGGCTTTCGACTCAGGAAGAGAGGCAAAGAGGGCCCTAATATCAGTAAAGACTCCCGTGTACGTAGCAGGATTCGAACGTGGAGTCCTTCCGATAGAAGATTGGTCGATAACGATGACCTTATCAATATATTCCACTCCCTCTATGGCATCGTGGTCCCCCACGTTCTCTTTCGAACCATGAAGCATCCGCGAAAGACCACGATAGAGAACGTCATAAAGGAGTGTACTCTTGCCCGATCCAGAGACTCCGGTAATTCCCACAAGAAGTCCCAAGGGTATTCGAACAGTAATATTTTTAAGGTTATTCGCTCGTGCACCCCGGACGACGAGCCAAGCACCTTGCGGGGATTTTCTCTTCGAGGGAACAGGAATACGCTTCCTTCCGCTCAGATACATACCCGTAAGGCTTTCGGGATGCTCCATGATTTCTTGTGGTGAACCTGTAGCAACAATCCTCCCACCTTGGTCTCCCGCCCCAGGACCGATGTCAACAACAAAATCAGCACTCCGAATGGTTTCCGCGTCATGCTCTACCACAATGACTGTGTTTCCAAGGTCTCGGAGTTTCTTAAGAATTGCTATGAGCTTTTGGTTATCCCGAGGATGCAGGCCAATCGTCGGTTCATCAAGAACATATAAAACTCCCACAAGGCCAGAACCAATCTGTGTCGCCAGGCGTATCCTCTGCGCTTCTCCCCCAGAGAGAGTTGCGGCAGAGCGGGCAAGTGTCAAATACTCAAGTCCAACTTCCTTAAGGAAACCAAGGCGCGACCGAATTTCTCGCAATATAGGTTCAGCAATGACCGCCTCATTTCCTAAAAAGCGGAGATTCTCAAAAAACTCTAAGAGTTCTCCAACCGTAAGACGAGAAAGATCCCCGATTGAGAACCCTTGGATCTTCACAGAGAGACTTTCTCTACGGAGGCGATCCCCATGACACTCTGGACACACTTTCATCGAAAGGAATGGAGCAATTTCTTCTTGTTCCCACCATTCCCGAGCATTCTCAAGTTTCCGCTCAAGAAGAGGAATGACACCTTCAAAGCCGTCACCGCCGTAAAGGACAAAATGACGCTCCTCATCAGTAAGCTCCCCAAAGGGCCGTTGCAGAGGAATACCCCTTGCCGCGAGAATTCGACGAATTCTCTCCCCCCAATAGCTCTCCGGATCGAGATTATCCCACGGAACAATAGCACCCTCATCTATAGACTTTGAATAATCAGGAACCACAAGGTCAGGATCAACAAAGGTTAAAAAACCAAGACCACTACATCGGGGACAAGCCCCGTAGGGATTGTTAAAGGAAAACATCCGTGGGGTAATCTCTGGAAAATTCACCCCACAATCAACACAAGCAAAACGTTCACTGAAGAGCCTTTCTTTAATCTCTCCATCTTCCCATATCCCGATTTTCAACACACCCTTCCCGTAACGAAGTGCAATCTCAACTGAATCACTGACTCGCCGATCAATATCGGCCTCAACAATAATTCGGTCAACAACAAGGTCAATGTCGTGCTTTTTATTCCGATCGAGTTCAATAGCTTCCCACTCTTCAAGGTCCACAATTTCTCCATTGATACACACCCGTGCGAAACCGTTCTTAAAGAGCTCAGAAAGAAGTTTCCGGTATTCCCCTTTCCTTCCCCGAACAAGAGGTGCCATGATGAGGACCCTTGACCCTTGAGGAAGCGCAAGAATTTCATCGGTAATCTGTTGCACCGTTTGTCTGGCGATGGGTTTCCCACACTGGGGACAAAAAACTTTCCCGCACCGGGCAAAGAGAACTCGCATGTAATCGTAGATTTCAGTCACCGTTCCGACCGTTGAACGAGGGTTATGAGAAGAAGCCTTCTGGTTGATAGCAATAGCTGGAGAAAGTCCCTCGATAGAATCCACATCAGGCTTTTCCATCCGCTCAAGGAATTGCCTTGCGTAAGAGGAGAGAGACTCTAGGTACCTTCTCTGTCCTTCCGCGTAAATCGTATCAAAAGCAAGAGACGATTTCCCCGAACCACTCAAACCGGTAATGACGACAAGTCGATTTCTCGGAATTTCAAGATCGATATTTTTCAGGTTGTGCTCTCGTGCCCCTCGAATGATAATCGCCCCGTCTTTCATTGTCCCTATTCCCCACCAGAAGTTCGATTTCTCTGTAGATTCCGTAAGCGAAAGATTTCATCCCGAAGGATCGCCGCTTTCTCGAACTCCAGACGCTTTGCTGCTTCTTTCATCTTCTGAGTCAGTATCTCAATGCGCCGTTCAAGGTCCTCTTCTCTTTTCGCAATTTCCTCCACAAGAAGGCTAACCTCCTCGAGCTCCCGAGAAAGACCCATTTCTTCAGGAATAAGCGCTCGAACCTCTTTGGTGATGCTTTGTGGCACAATTCCATGCTCCCGATTGTACGCTTCTTGAATAGCTCGACGTCTCCGTGTTTCCGCTACCGCCCGTTCAAGAGAACGAGTCATGCAGTCGGCGTAAAGAATGGCTCGACCTTCCACGTTTCGTGCTGCTCTCCCAATGGTTTGGATGAGAGCAACCTCAGAGCGCAAAAACCCCTCTTTATCGGCATCAAGAACAGCCACAAGGGCAACCTCCGGAAGGTCAAGACCCTCTCGAAGAAGGTTTACCCCCACGAGAACGTCAAATTCTCCTGCACGGAGATCACGAATGATTCTCGCTCGCTCGAGAGTATCGATTTCAGAATGCAAGTATCGTACTCGAATACCAAGACTATAGAGGAATTCACAAAGGTCCTCAGCGCTCTTCTTGGTCAGTGTTGTCACAAGAACACGTTGGTTCTTCTGAATAACCTTTCGAATCTCTCCTACAAGGTCCTCGACCTGCCCCTTTGCAGGACGCACTTCCACCTCTGGGTCAAGGAGACCAGTAGGGCGGATAAGTTGCTCCACAATCTGAGCACTTTGGGATATTTCAAACTCCCCAGGAGTTGCAGAGACAAAAATACACCTTTTAATCTTTTTCTCAAACTCTTCAAAAGTCAACGGTCGGTTGTCGAAACAGGAGGGGAGACGAAACCCAAATTCCACAAGGTTTTCTTTCCGGGAACGGTCTCCTTCGTGCATTCCTCGGAGTTGAGGAACGGTTACATGAGATTCATCGATAAAAACTAGAAAATCCTCGGGGAAATAATCAAGAAGCGTGTAAGGAGGTTCACCAGGATTGCGGCCGTCAAGGTAACGAGAGTAATTTTCAATACCCGGGCAGTACCCAGTGGTTCGTAAAAGTTCAAGATCGTAACGCGTTCGCCGTTCCAAACGCTCCGCCTCAACAAGCCTTCCCTGAGAGAGGAAATACGCAACGCGCTCCTCGAGCTCCCTCTCTATCTCCTTAAGAGCTCGCTCGAAGATATCCTGGTCCGCGAGGTAATGACGTGCCGGATAGACAAAGACTTCATCAAGTTTTTTTAGAACCTTTCCACTCACAGGGTGCAATACCTTAATGCTTTCCACAACATCCCCAAAAAACTCAAACCGAAGTGCTTCCTCACTATAAGCAGGATACACTTCAATAGTATCGCCTTTCATTCGAAAAACTCCAGGCACAAACTCAACCTCGTTCCGCTCGTAGAGGAGATCCACAAGACGACGAGTAAAATCTCTACGCTTCCAGGTGTCCCCTACCCGAATGTGGAAAACCCGTCGGGCATACTCCTTTGGCGAACCTATACCATAGATGCAGGAAACCGAAGCAACGATAATAACATCGTTCCGTTCCATTAGAGCACTTGTTGCTCGAAGGCGCAACCGATCGATATATTCGTTGATTGACGCGTCTTTCTCAATGTACAGGTCGTACTCAGGGACGTAAGCCTCCGGCTGATAGTAATCGTAATAGCTGACAAAATACTCCACAGCGTTCTCAGGAAAAAAGGCACGCATTTCGCTATAGAGTTGTGCCGCTAGAGTCTTATTATGCGAAATAACAAGCGTCGGCCGATTGTACTGGGCAATCACGTTTGCCATAGTAAAAGTCTTTCCCGAACCAGTCACCCCAATAAGGGTTTGATATCGGTATCCTCGGAAGAGCCCTTCAACTAATCGCTTTATGGCCTGAGGTTGGTCTCCGCAAGGTGCATATGGTGAAACAAGGTGAAATGTTCCCCTTTTCATACCCATCCTATGAGAAAAACCGGACTTTCGTCCCTTCTATTTCCAGAAAGAGGAATCCCTCAGCAGAGAAGAAACCTCTTGCTCGAGGAATTCCATAGAAAACGCGTTTTCTAAAATCTTCGAGGCCCTCCGGCGAAGACAGGCAAGAAAACGTTGTGCTCGAAGACGGATCTGTATATCTTTCTCGCCAATACCCTTTTCCCGCAACCGGGCAACCCGAAGTTCCTGTGGAGCATCCACAAAGAGAAGTTTCGACAGAAGCGGACAAAAGCCGGCTTCAAAGAGAACAGCTCCTTCAATAGCTACCCACCCCTTCTCAAAACGACGCAACCATCGCCAAGTCTCAAAGAAAAGCAGGGGATGCGCAAGAGCATTCAGCACAAAGAGCATTCGCCAACTTCGGAAAACGACCCGTGCAAGCTTCTCTCTCTGCAACATCCCACGGGCATTCAGAAAAGACTGCCCAAAAACACAGACAATGGCTTTCCACATCGGTTTACCTTTTGCAGAGAGTTTCCTCGCAAGGTCATCGAGAACAAGAACGGGAATGCCTTGCTCCCTGAGAAGAGAGGCAACAGTGCTCTTTCCCGAAGCAACTCCTCCACCTATCCCAAGGAGCTTAGGTCCCTCACTACTTGTAGACCTCAACGTACCTCTCGATGGCCTGCTTCCAGGAAAAGTCACTTTGCATCGCGTTGGCCACCATGGTACGGAAGAGGTCCTTTTCCTTGAAATACACATGGAGTGCCCTTTGCAGCGTACGATGGAGTTCATGGACGGAAAATTCCCCAAACTGGAAACCAGTACTCAAACGAGGGTTAAAGGGATAATCAATCACCGTATCACGTAATCCTCCAACCCCTCGGACGATAGGGAGTGTCCCATAAGACATGGCGATCATTTGGCTAATACCACAGGGTTCAAAAAGTGACGGAAGAACAAGGAAATCTGCGGCTGCGTACGCAAGGTGTGCCAAACGCTCATCAAAACGCACGATAACCTTGAGATTGGGGTATCCTTGGGAAAGATTTTGGAGCGCTCTCTCGTAGAACTCTTCCCCCGTTCCTAGGAAAAACCAGTATGCAGGAAGGGAAAAAAAGACCTCCGGTGATTCGAGAAAAAGACGAATACCTTTCTGCTCTACAAAACGGGAAATGAACGCAATAATCGGACGGGTTGTATCCGTGTTGTCACCAAATATCTCTTTAAGGAAAAAGAGCTTGTTCCTCCTCTTCCCTTCAAGATCTTCGCTACTGTAACGTTCCACGATCAATGGATCAATGCTTGGGTGGAACACTTCCGTATCAATTCCGTTGACAATCCCCACAATCTTCTTACGATACGATAACGCTCGCAAAAGGCCGTCGAGACCCTCTCCAAATTCAGGAGAGCAAATTTCCCGCGCATAAGTAGGGCTCACTGTAGTGATGACTTGAGAAAAGAGAAGTCCCGCCTTCATAAGGTTGACGTTTCCGTAAAACTCAAGATACTCGTGGGTAAAAAAAGAGCTTGGAAGATTCATTAACCGAAAGAGGTCTCCTCGACCAATGCCCTGATATGCGAGATTATGGATGGTGAAAACCACTTTTATTGCTTTCGGCCTATACGGAGGCCAGTACCGTTCAAGATACGCACAGACCAGAGCACTTTGCCAATCATGGCAGTGAAGGATAAAGGGCTCTTCCTGCCAACGAACCAGGTACTCGAAAACCGCGCGGGAGAAGAAAATGAATCGTTCAACATCGTCCGGGTATCCATACATTCGCTCTCGACCAAAAAAACCCTCATTTCCAACTACAAGGAGACGCTGCCCTTCTCCTTGAGTATACATAAAAAACTCCGCGCGAACCGTCGTATCTCCAAAAGAAAACTCAAGGCCCTTCTGCTTGACCAGAGGAAACTCCCGGGACACTTGAGCATACATAGGGAGAAAAAGCGTCACCCGAAATCCATAACGGGGAAGGTACTTAAAGAGGGCTCCGACCACATCTCCTAAGCCACCGCTTTTCACAAACGGATATGCCTCAGAAGCCACTAGAACGATTTCCACTTTTTCATCCTCCCTCCCCTACAAGCAAAAGCTCGTACCTACTGGAAGTTTCCCTCCTCCATTCCACTTGCCACCTGTCACGAGAAAACATTCCAAAAGCGTCAACAATAACGTCCCCAAGACTCTCCATTATCCCATACGCTTCTGCAAAGAACTCTCCATCTCCAAAGTGGAAACGGCATACTCCCCTCTTCTGGAATGCTCGCACAAGGAGGTGGAACACTTCTTCTTCAAGTACTCGTTTGTAACGGTCGAAAATATCATCCTCCGCATCGTTTTCCTCTCCGATAAATCTCCACCCATAAAGGGTTGGAAGGGCAATATGCGTACTTTTCTTTTTTGTCCTTTGCAAGTCTCTTGGAGGTACACACCTCACGAGCAAGGAAACAGGGGGACCGAAAAGGGGAAGCTCGGGAAAAGATTTATCACATAAAGCAACTTTTCTAAGAAGAACGTCTCGCACCAGAGGAACTTCCACTTCCAAGTACGCCAGAGCAAGGAGAGGCTGCTCCTTAAGCCAAGCGCATGCTTCGTCAAGGAGCATAAACGCCTCTTGCGGTATCCGACCCCCTCGAATACTCTCAAGAACCTGCGAAAAGGGGAAGAGGACAGGGTAACTTATGAAAAGGAGAACAGGCCCCCAAAATGTTTCCGGCGAACGAAGCACCATTTCAAGATATTCTGGATCCGGAGCAATAACCGAGAAAAGGTATTTTGCCCCCTTTTGGGGAAGCTCATTCCCATCGAGGGTCACAAGATCTCGTCCTTGAAGCATAAAGACCCGATTATACCACTTCCGTTCTACTCTTTCGCGAAGCCTCCGAAGCTCAAGTTCATCGAGTTTCTGAAAGAGCGCAGACCATTGAACTTGAGCAAAGCTCCATGGTTCCATAGGACACTCAAGAGGAATATCTCTCCGAATAGTCGCAAGAATCCGGTTCATGGTAATCCGCTCGCGGGAGGCGAGCAACACTTCCTGAAGGGCAGGCGAAAGTTCGTCGATATGGGCAAAGATGCCTTCAAGGCTACCAAAGCGCCTAAGGAGCAATGCTGCTCTTTTCTCTCCAATCCCTCGAATCCCTGGTATATTATCAGAAGCATCGCCACTCAATGCAAGGAAATCAATAACCTGAGAGGGGGTAATGCCGAGTTCCCTCTCCAAATCCGCATCCCGAATGATGCGAAGATGCGTCACTCCTTGGACGGGCTGAAGGAGAACAGTACGACTATCAAGAAGCTGGAGGAGATCAAGGTCAGAAGTCACCACAAACAGCTCGTGCTCTTCGCTAAGCCGTTCTTTAAGACTTCCAATAATATCGTCCCCTTCAAACCCCGGCACCTCGAGCACAGGAAAACCAAGAAAACGAAGGATTTCTTTGATATCCGCTAACTGCGGCCGGAGCATGTCAGGCATGGGCTTTCGAGAAACCTTATACCTTTCCTCAAGAATATGACGAAACGTTTTCCTCGGATGATCAAAGGCAACAACAATAGTAAACGGTTGGTAATCTTCAAGAAGCCTCAGGATCATGTTGAGAAACCCAAGCGTTGCTCCCGTTGGCCGGCCAGAAGCTGTAGAAAGCTTTGGCAACGCGTAAAACGCTCGGTATGCAAGCGATGTCCCGTCAACAGCAACGACCCGCTTTTTCTCCCTCATGGCCTTTCTTGACAAAGTACACAACTCTACTATAATCTACCCCAGAGTGCCGAAGTGGCGGAACTGGCAGACGCACTAGACTCAAAATCTAGCGGGGATCACACCCCGTGCGGGTTCGACTCCCGCCTTCGGCATTTTTAAAATAAATGGGAGTGAAAATTTTCACTCCCATTTATTTTATATTATTTTCTTCCTGATACAAGCTCTTCTACTACTGAGGGATCTGCTAAAGTTGAAGTGTCACCCAATTCTTCAATTGCACCAGCTGCTATTTTTCTTAAAATTCTTCTCATTATCTTTCCGCTTCTTGTTTTTGGTAATCCTGTAGCAAATTGAATTTTATCAGGTGTTGCAATTGGACCAATCATCATTCTTACATGTGAGACAAGTAATTTCTCAAGCTCCTTGGAAGGCTCATATCCTTCTTTGAGAACGACATAAACATAAATTCCTTCTCCTTTAATCTCATGTGGAAAACCAACAACTGCTGCTTCTGCTACAGCTGGATGAGCAACTAAGGCAGACTCTATCTCTGCGGTGCCAAGTCTATGACCTGAAACATTAATAACATCATCAATTCTTCCCATTATCCAGTAGTATCCATCTTCATCCACCCTTGCTCCATCACCTGTAAGATATTTCCCTGGAAAACGAGAAAAGTATACTTCTTTAATTCTTTTATTTTCGGGATCGCCCCATGTGCCTCTAAGCATTCCTGGCCAAGGCTTTTCAATTACAAGATAACCACCTTCATTAACTCCTGCTGGAGAACCATCTTCTTTAAGCACTTTTGGTACAACTCCAAAAAATGGACGTGTCGCTGAACCAGGTTTAAGAGGCGTTGCACCTGGAAGAGGTGTTATCATGAATCCTCCTGTCTCTGTTTGCCACCATGTATCCATTATTGGGCAACGCTCTCTTCCTACATGCTTGTAATACCATATCCATGCTTCAGGATTAATTGGCTCTCCAACTGTTCCAAGAATCCTTAAGCTTGAAAGATCATACTTGTAGGGCCATTGCTCTCCTTCTCTCATTAATGCCCTTATAGCAGTTGGTGCTGTATAAAATATATTAACTCTATGTTTTTCTACTATTTCCCAATATCTGCCAGGATTTGGATAAGTAGGAACTCCTTCAAACATAAGTGATGTGGCTCCTGCAGAAAGTGGTCCATAAACTATATAGCTATGTCCTGTTACCCAACCAATGTCTGCAGTGCAGAAAAAAGTCTCCTCAGGTTTATAATCAAACACCCATTTGAATGTAACATTTGTGAAAACCATATAGCCACCTGTGGTATGCAACACGCCTTTTGGTTTGCCTGTGGAACCAGAAGTATAAAGTATAAATAAAGGATCTTCTGCATCCATTACCTCAGGCTCACAGTAGTTTTCTATTTCAGGATCATTCATAAGATCATGCCACCAAAAATCTCTTGATGGATCCATATCAACATAGTTTGGTGTTCTTTTCACAACTATTACTTTTTCTATTGATGGAGCACCATCTAAAGCTTGATCTGAGTTTGCTTTAAGAGGAACTATTCTGCCTCCTCTTAATCCCTGATTTGCAGTAATAAGAAGTCTTGCTCCGCAATCGTTTATTCTGTCGCGTAAAGACTGTGCAGAGAATCCTGCAAATACTACACTATGAATAGCACCAATTCTTGCACATGCAAGCATCGCAATCGGTAGTTCAGGTATCATTGGAAGATAAATTGCAACTCTGTCTCCTTTTTTAATTCCTAACTTCTTTAAAACATTCGCAAATCTATTAACCTCTCTGTAAAGCTGCCAGTAAGTATACGTTTTTACTTCTCCATCATCTGCCTCCCATATAATAGCTGCTTTATTACCTAAACGGGCGAGATTACGATCAAGACAGTTATAGGAAGCATTCAGTTTTCCACCAATAAACCACTTTACATATGGCTTTTCAAAGTCATACTCTAAAACCTTATCCCACTTCTTATACCAGGTAATACTTTGTTCTGCAATTTCTGACCAAAAACCTTCTGGATCCTCAATTGATCGCTTATACATAGCTTCATACTCATCCATACTTTTAATAAAAGCTTTCTCTGTTACCTCTTTTGGAGGAAGAAATACTCTTTCCTCCTTAAGTAATACATCAATACCTTTTGTCATATCTTTTACCTCCTTTTTATTGATTTGATTTTAACATCTTATTCTGCACCTAATCCAATATAACATCTTACTCTTTCTAACTCATATTTCCTTTCTGCCTCTTTCTCTTGAGTTACCAACGAAACCACTATACCAATCACAAAAGAAGCAAAAAATGAGATTATTCCTGGATTTTTCAGCGGAAATATAGGTTCAGGATTTTTAAATATATCAACCCACACAGTAGGACTTAGGATGATTAGAACAACAGAGATAATAAGACCTGTATAAATGCTACATATAGCACCCACTGTGGTAAACTTTCTCCAAAAGATAGACATAACCAGTGCTGGGAAATTAGAAGAAGCAGCAATAGCAAAAGCAAGACCTACCATAAAAGCTACATTCTGTCCCTTGAAAGCAATTCCAAGTAGAATTGAGAAAATTCCTAAACATAAGGTAGCTATTTTTGCTGCCTTGACCTCTTGTTTTTCATCTATTTTTCCTCTTCTTATTACACCCACATAAAGATCATGGGATACTGCAGAAGAGCCAGCAAGAGTTAAACCAGCTACAACTGCGAGTATAGTTGCAAAAGCGACAGCTGCTAAGAATCCTAAGAATATCTCTCCTCCTAAAGCCTCAGCTAAAAGAGGAGCTGCCATATTACCACCTTTATCAATTTTAGAAATAATCTCCTGACCCACTATAGCAGCTGCGCCAAAACCAATAGTAAAAGTAAGAATATAAAAATAACCTATAAAACCTGTAGCATAAAAGACAGATTTTCTCGCCTCCTTAGCATCAGGAACGGTATAAAATCTCATAAGAATATGTGGAAGCCCTGCTGTTCCAAACATAAGTGCAATTCCAAGAGAAATCGTATCAATTGGATCTTTAACAAAACCGCCTGGTTGAAGCATTTTTTCTCCGTATTTTTCACTAACCGATGCAAAAACCTCAACATAATTAAATCCAAACTGATATAAAATAAACAAAACTAGTAATGTTGCTCCTCCAAGAAGTAAAATTGCTTTTATAATTTGAACCCAGGTAGTAGCCAACATTCCACCAAAGAGAACATAGGCAATCATTAAAGCGCCTACTATTACTACAGCTATTTCATAGGGTATTCCAAACATAAGCTTTATTAAAGAACCTGCTCCTACCATTTGAGCTATAAGGTAAAGAAGCACTGTTACAATTGCACCTGTGGCAGCTGCTGTCCTAATAGGTCTCTGCTTAAATCTATAAGCTACTACATCTGCAAAAGTATATTTACCTAAGTTTCTTAGTTGTTCTGCCACAAGAAACATAACTATGGGCCAGCCAACGAGAAAACCAACTGAGTAAATTAAGCCATCATAACCTTTAAGAGAAACCAATCCTGCGATTCCAAGAAAGCTTGCCGCAGACATATAGTCTCCTGCTAAGGCTAAGCCATTCTGTAAGCCTGTTATACTTCTTCCAGCAGCATAAAACTCTGTTGCTGTTTTAGTTCTCTTTGCCGCCCAATAAGTTATATACAGAGTAAAGACCACGAACAGAATAAAGAAAAATATTCCCACTAATGTAGGAGTCCCAAGAGCTGTAGAAGTCATATTTTATACCTCAGCCTTTTCCCTTATTTCTGATACTTTTTTATCATAAATTTTGTTAGACCACATCACAAATATACCTGTGATAAACCATGAACCAATTATCACACCAATCCCAACGGGAATACCAACTGTTATAGAGCCATAAATTTTTTTAGATAAAATCTCCTTCCCATATGCCATCAACAGAATAAATCCAAAATATAGAATAAGTTCTACGAAAGTTAGAATAGCTGCTACAGTATTCTTACTCTTTACTAAGTTTTTAAACTCTTTTGAGTTTAAAATCTCATTCATACACCCTCCTCCTAAAGTTGATAACAGATATCTTTAGCTTCTTTATACCAAGCCTCAAGAGAGCCTATATCTAGAAGAAGCCTTAAATTAGTTATTTTTAACTCAAAAAGATATGATAAAATTCTTTGAAAAATCTGAGCGGTTATAAAGGCATCTACAATTGCGTTATGAATCTTTTCAGAGTTGATATTAAAAGAGGATGCTACATCTCTTAAAGAAGTACTCCTTAAAAAAATATCTGGTAATAATCCTTTTTTAATTAACCATCTATATAAAACTAATGTATCAACAGCAATGGGTTTGTATTTTATTCTTAAATTTTTATAAATCTCCTTTTTCAGGAAATCAAGATCTACGGTAATAAAGTGTCCTACAATAATTGAATCTTTTGTAAAGGATAAAAACTCTTTAAGAATAGGAGTAATGTTTGGGCATCCCTCAAGCTCAGATGGAGTGAGTTCATGAATCACTATACTGTCTTTTTTGACCTCAGATTGTGGTTTAACAGTTCTGTAAAAAATTTCTCCCATTTTTATTGTTTTACCCTTCATTTTTATACAACCTATAGCAATTATTTGATCTCTTGCTAAATTTAAACCTGTAAGCTCTGTATCAACTACACTAAACTCTACATTTGTAATTGCAATATCTGTTGTTTTATTTCTTTTTTTAAATATTGACAACATTTCTTTAAATTATCATGAGTTTGTATCTTTCAATTAAAATATCTTGAAGTTTTGAAATTAGCTGAAAAGTATCTTTTAATAACTTTCTTTCAAGATTACTTAGCTCTTCAGGATTTATAAAATTATCTGGAACCATACCTTTAACAACCTGTTCATATTGATGTCGGATTCTAAGTAACATTAAAAATTCTAATGCATAAATTACTTCTTCAGAGTAGTCTCTCATTATAGAGTGTTTACTTTTTAAAGCCTCTATTCTTTCTAAGGTGGATGTCTCTCTTACTGCCTTCTCTAAGCTAAAAAGCCTAACAATGTCAACTAAAGGCGCTATTCCTTTAATTTTTAAATTAAGTTTATCTTTATGCTCACCACTTTTTTCTACAACAAATGTTTTAAAGAATCCTAATGGGGGACGGTTTTTCACAGCAAGATTAGCAAGATAACCAAGAAAAATCTTTTGATCCTTTACAGTGTTTAAAAGATAATCTCTTAATGACTCCTCAAGAGAGAGGTCTCCGTAAACACCTCTAAAATCAAAAAATATTGCAGAAAGAGTTATATGCTCACCTTTTGGAACATTAATCCATTGAGAAAAGTATTTTTTCCAAACTTTAAGAGGTTGACACCATTTTGGATTGCTTGCCATAACATCACCTGGACAAGGCGGAAATCCACATCTTAATAGTTGATCTTTTATATAGCTTGTAAACTCTAAAAAGTAGTTTCTTACCGAATTTTCTTGTGAAGCTGGTGAATCAGCGTATACTAAAGCATTGTCTTGATCTGTTTTAAAAGTTTGTTCTTTTCTACCTTCAGACCCCAAGGCAAGCCAACAATAAGGCACTGGAGGTGTACCAAACTCTCTTTCTGCAAATTGAATTATTTTTCTTACAACTCTATCATTAATTTCTGTTATTATTCTTGTAATATGACTTGCTTTAGCTCCTTGCTGAAGTAAACTTCCAATAATATTATTAAGCTGTTTTAATGCATGAGCCACTCCGTCAGTTGTATGTTGCATCTCAATATCTCTTACAATAGTTATAGGAGAAAGACCTTGAAGCATCATTATGTCATGGTTTGTAATAATTCCACCAACTTCGCCGTTTTTTATAACTAAAAGATGATGGATATTGTATTTAAGCATCTTTACAACTGCTTCAAAACAGAAATCCTTTGCATCAATTTTAATTATAGGAGAACTCATAATATTTTTAACTGGTTCGTTTACATCTCTTGCTTTAGCTATTACTTTACCTCTAAGATCCTTATCAGTTATTATGCCAACAGGAATTCCATTTAGATCTAAAACTATGAGAGAACTTATTCTATTTTCACACATAATCTGAGCTGCCTCTCTAATAGAAGTTTGTTCAGGAACAGAGATGACATTTTTTGAAGCTATCTCTTCAACGGTAGTAGTAAATAGGATTTTATCAATATTTGAAGTAAGAAGTTTCTTTGTAGCTTCCTGTTTATGTGCTTTATCCAGATAAATATTCATAAAAGATTTCAAAAAGTAGTCTCTGACTTCCGCATATTTGCTAATAAGATTCATTATAGTGTCTTTCGGAATTAAATAGCAGATAGTATCATCTATCGCAACAACATTAGCTCTTGATTTATCTCCGCTCATAAGAGAAACAAAACCAAAAAAATCTCCCTCACTTCTGTAATCAATTACAACTTCCTCAGAGTCCACTTTTCGGCAAACTTTTACTCCACCCTTTTTAATTAGATAAAGAAACTCACTTGGAGCACCATCTTGAAGAAGAATGTGAACCCCCTTAGAGTAAAACTCCATTGACATCTTCATAGCAACAGCATGAAGCACATTGTCACTTAAAAACTCAAAAGGTGGCACACGCTTCAAAAACTCAACTGTATCATCAATTACCTTTACCATATTTATATTTTAATTCTCATTAAATAAGCTTTAAAACATCTTTAACTGATACAATTCCTACAACTCTATCATTTCTTACAACTGGCAAATGTCTTATGTTATGCTCACTAAACTTCTCCAAAGCCTCTTTTAAAGTTGACTCTGGAGTAACAGTGACAACATCTCTTATCATAAATTCACTGACAGGGCTTTCTAAGTTACTTTCTTTACAACATAAATCTCCCATCAAATCTCTTTCAGATATTACACCGACTAATTTGCCTGTTTCTCTGCTGATTACTGGTAAAAATCCAATATTTGTTTGAACAAGTAATCTTGCCACATCTTTAAGTTTTGTATTATCTGTAACAGTTACAGGTTTCTTCATGAACTCTTCAACTCTAATTCTCTCTGTAAAGGGTTTTCTCATACCCGCGCTTATTATTGCTACCTCATTAAAGACATATCTTGGCTCTATTGTTCCAATGACTCTGCTGTCTTCATCTATAACAGCAACTCCCTTAAGTCCGTGTTCGTTTATAGCAGTAACTGCATCAATAATTCTTGCCTGTCTTTCTATAGGTTCTACTTTTAAAGTAACTTTTTCAACTGGGGTATTTATTGTATGCCCCGCTACAATAGCACCAAGTAGTTGTCTTTCCTCTAATATTCCACGATATGTGCTATTTTCTGCTACTACTGCAACTCTAACTCCTTCTATTTTCATATTTTTCATTGCTTCACCAATTGGAATGTTGGGAGATATAACAATTGCAGGCTTTGAAAACTTTTCTGCAGAAAGCTCCTCCCAAAGCCTTTTACCTTTAGTTTCCCAGCCTTTAATAACATAAAGAACTCCCATAATTAAGGGTATGCAAGTAGACCAAAGTATAATTGACAGATAATGATTACCTGTTAATTTAAGTAATGCAGTAATCACAAGAGGCGTCAATCCACCAAATACTCCATAACCCATATTATAGGTAAAACCAACAGCTGTTGTTCTTATTCTACTTGGGAATAGCTCAAGTATATAAGCAGACATAGCACCACTGTATCCTATTCCATTCATAAAAGTTAAAACCATTGTTAAGAAAAATAAAGTGGTAAAATCAGGAGGATTAAAATAACCTTTCATAACATAAAATATTAGAGGAAATATTAGAGCGTTTACATATATTCCAAAGATTAAAACAGGTTTTCTTCCTATCTTATCGGAAACCCATCCGAAAAACAGATATGTCCAAAGCACGGCATATGTAGCGTAGGCTAAAATTTTACTTGCATCTCCAGCAGCTATTCCATGATCCTGCATATAGTAGGAAACATATAGCTGATTAGTATACCATATCGGTCCATGAGCTCCAATTACTCCAATCCAAGCAAGCAAAAATAAGTAAAGATAGTGTTTATTAGTAAAAAGTTCTTTAATTGGAGCACTTGTAACTCTTCTTATCTGTTTTAATGCTGTAAATATTGGAGTCTCCTTATAAAAAATGTGAATAATGAGAGCAACCACAAAAACTATTAAACCTGCAACAACAAAGCACCATCTCCAACCATACTCTTTAAAGACCTCAACTCCAAAATAACTTTGAAAAATAGAGGCTAAATTACCAGCAATAGCCATGCCGAAAGGAGCTGTTGTAAAGAGAACTCCTGTTACAAGCCCTCTTACTCTGTCGGGAGTAAACTCTCCTAAGTAAGTTATAGCTGCGCCAAATCCACCACCTAAAGCAAGTCCTTGAATTATTCTTAAAAGAAATATACCAATAGAGGCAAAAATGCCAATTGTAGCATAACCTGGAAGAACTGCAATTCCGATAGTTCCTATCATCATCATAGTAATAGCTGTAAGAAAGGCAATTTTTCTTCCAAACTGATCCCCAATTTTACCAAACATTAATGCTCCAAGAGGTCTAAATAAAAACCCAATTGCCAGCGCTGCAAAAGCTGCCAGTAGACTTGCAATAGGATCATGACTTGGAAAATAAATAGATGCAAGAATTTTAGCTAAAATAGCATATACGTAAAAGTCAACCCATTCTAAAAGGGCTCCACTCCAAGAAACAGCTGCTACAGGTAAAACCTGTCTCCATTGTACTGTTTGTGATTGCATTTTTGCCTCCTTCTTTTAAATTAATTTTGCTCATATTAATAAATAATATTAATAAAAATCAGAGGAAAGAAATATCAAAACTTATGCCTACCTTAAAAATAAGAAATCATGTCTACCTGAAAATTTTAAATGTTACCAAAAGTAACATAATATGTGTAGAATGTAAACAAAATTTGAACTAAAATTTAAGAAGAGCGGGGTATTCCCCATTTTTTTCTTTTCTCCCATAATGCTTTTCTTGTTATTCCAAGCATGTCAGCAAGTTCTTGTTCGGTATAAAAAGACTGATACTTTAAAATAAACTCCTTTGTATACTCCTCAATAGACATGATAGGAATGTCTTTTATTTTTTCTACTGCTTTTTCTGTGCTTTTTATATAATCTGGAAGATCCTCAGGTTTTATCTTGTCATCTTCAGTAAAAACTACTGCCTGTTCCATAACATTTTGTAATTCTCTTACATTTCCAGGCCAAGAGTATTTCAAAAGAAGCTGCAATGCCTGAGGAGTAATCTTTTTAATATCTTTACCCATTTTTATTGAGAATTTACGCATGAAGTGATAGGCAAGTAATTCTATATCTCTACCTCTTTCTCTTAATGGTGGAATCTGAAGTGTTATTACATTAAGCCTAAAATACAAATCTTCTCTGAATTTGCCTAACTTTACTTCATGAGTTAGATCTTTATTAGTTGCCGAAATAAATCTTAAATCAACTTTCTTACTTATAACACTTCCCAGCGGTCTTATCTCTCTGTCTTCTATTACCCTTAAAAGCTTCGCTTGTAAACTAAGTGGTAAATCACCAATTTCATCAAGAAATACTGTCCCTCCATCAGCTATCTCAAGAAGTCCTTTTTTATCAAAGGTAGCTCCAGTAAATGCTCCTTTAACAAAACCAAAAAGTTCACTTTCAAGAAGATTTTCTGGTAAACTTGCACAGTTTATGGTAACAAAGGCTCTTTTTTTTCTGTAGCTTGCCTCATGAATTGCCTTTGCAAAAAGCTCTTTACCAGTGCCTGTTTCTCCGAGAAGCAAGACATTAGTAGGTGTATTAGCTATTTTCTTTATTTTATCAAGTAAAAGTTTTATCTCCAATGCTTCTCCTACTATGAAAGAAAAATCTTCTAGAAAATCCTTAGTAATTTTTGGTTTTTCTTCTTTTGCGGAGTACATTATTAGCTGTCTAAGGGAATTTAAAATCTCTTCATACACAAATGGTTTTGTAATATAATCATCAACCTTTAGTTTTAAAGCCTTAATTGATGTAGAAAGCGTCGGATAGGAAGTTGTAACAATTGTTTTTACATTAGGATTTAAATCTTTTACTTTTCTTATAAGTTCTAATCCATCTCCATCTGGAAGTTCGATTTCCACTATTAAACAATTATGGAAATAGGCTGAATATAGATTTAAGGCTTCTTGAAATGTTGAAGCAGTATCTACTATATAGTTTTCCTTTTGAAGGTAGTTACTTAAACTATCCTTTACCTTATAATCTCCATCTACTATAAGAACTCTCTCTTTCATTAAGTACTATCAAGATATAAAACTACTTTAACACTGTCTTCATCAGTATGATACTTTTTGAAACCCAATCTTTCTGAAAGTCCAAGCATATAGGTATTAACTTTTAAGATATCCATCCATATCCTCTTAACTCCTAAGTCTTTTGCAACCTCTATTGCATAATTACAAAGGGATTTACCTACTCCTTTACCTTGCCATGCATCTTCCACAAGTATTGCCATCTCAGCATCTAATCCATCTGGGTCTCTTGAAAGTCTGACATCTCCAACTATTCTTTCTTCCTCCTCGTCTCTTATAACACATACAAAGGCGAGCTCTCTGTCATAGTCAACTTGACAGAATCTAACGAGATTCTCATGTCTTATATCGATTGCTCTTTGGAAGAACCTAAGACTTATTGTTCTTTCTGAACACCTCTGAAGTAACTTAGATATAGCAGTTTCATCTTCTGCTTTTATAGGTCTTAAGACTGCTTTTGCTCCGTCCTTAAGTACAACTTCTTTGTAAAGATGAACAGGATAAGGACAAATACTTAAATGAGGAGGACAAAACTCTCCCTTAACTAAAGCTTTCTTTTTTGGTGCAGTTTTATCAAGTATAATACTACAGTCAAGAGCAAATATCTCAGATTCTGTCACAAAAAAAGGATTAATATCAAACTCTTTTATCTGAGGAAAGTCTGATATTAAATAGGAAAACTTTATGACTATCTCCTCAAGTTTTTCTAAAGTATCTGTGTAGTAAGGATATTTCTTTAAATAGTTGTATATTTTAGTCTCCTCCATAAGTCTTCTTGCTAAGGTTTGATTTAATGGAGGAAGCCCAACTGAGTAGTCCTCCAACGCTTCAAGTAAATTGCCTCCTGTTCCGAAAACAATTACTGCTCCAAAAGTAGGATCTTTTTTAGCACCAAGAGCAATCTCATATCCATAGGTAATTATCATTGGCTGCACTATCACTGATGCTTCAGGATCTCCCTGTTGTTGTGCAAGTTTTTTAAGCCATCTAAATCCCTCTCTTGCCTCAAGATCATCTCTTACATCAAGAATTACTCCTCCTTTTTTAAACTTATGTATTATCTTTGGTGTGTCTATCTTAAGAACAACAGGATAACCAATTTCTGAGATTGCAGTTTTTAAATCCTCTTCAGTGTCTGCTTTTTTTGTAAGTAAAACTGGAATTCCATAGGCTGAAAGTATTTCCGCAGCTTCAAAAAAAGTCAAAATAGACCTACCTTCTGATATTGCTTTTTCAACTATTTCATTCACTTTTTCTGTATTAAACACAGTATCCTTTAGAACTGTTTGCGGTGTTTGAAAAAGTAGCTTTAAATTAAAATCATAACGATACATATATATGAAAGCCCTTACTGCTTGCTCAGGTGTAACAAAAGTTGGAATTCCCTCTTTGTTTAAAAGCTCTCTTGCCTCATTAACGAGCTCTGCTCCCATCCAATTAGTAAGAATAGGTTTATAGGGATACTCCTTAAATACCTTTATTACTACCTCTGCTGTTTTAATTGGATCTGCTCCTAAAGAAGGAGTAAGCATTATGAGAACTCCATCTACATTTTTATCCCTAATTATGACTCTGAGTGCCCTTTCATAATCTTGAGGCTTTGCATTTGAGACTAAATCAAGAGGATTTCTTATTACACGTATTGGTATTTTCCCTTTTAATTCCTCAATGGTGTCCTGTGAAAACTCAGCAAGCTCTCCTTCAAGTTTAACAAGACTGTCAACTGCCATAACTGCTGGTGCTCCTGCATTAGTTATAATTGCAAGTTTTTTCCCTTTTGGCCTTCTTGTCTTTGATAGTGCCTCAGTTAGATAGAACATATCAAGAATCTCATCTACTCTTACTGCTCCTGCTCTTTTAAAGGCAGCTTCGTAAACTTTGTCTTCACCAGCAAGTAAACCCGAATGAGTTAATGAAATTTCAGCAGATTCTAGATATTTACCTGATTTAACTATAATAATAGGCTTTGAAAAAGCAAAAGAACGAGCAGAGGTCATAAACTTTCTTCCCTTCTTAATTGATTGCATATAAATTACTATAGCTCTTGTTGTAGGATCTATACCAAAAAAATCTATAAGGTCTGGTATATCTATATCTATATCGGAGCCTAAGGAGATAAAATAGCTAAAACCTATATTTTTGTCTACAGCTCTATCAAGAAGGGCTGTTGATAAAGTTGCGCTTTGAACAATCAAAGCAATATTTCCTTTACTTAGTTTTCTTTTAAAAAGACTCGCATTAAGCCCTATTCCAGGTCTTACAAATCCTAAGGTGTTAGGACCTAATAGCCTGAAACCATATTTTTTATGAATTTCTTCAATTTTTTCTTCAATATGCATCGCATCTTTAACCCTCACTCTAAAATCAGGACAAAGTAGAACAACTCCTTTTACTGATTTCTGTCCACACTCCTCAAGAATATCTAGTACGTTTTCCTCACAATCTTCAGCAACAAATACTAAATCTAAATCTTTTGATATATCGCTAAGACTACGATAGGCCTCTACACCTTGAACTGAATCACTCTTAGGATTAACCGGATACACAATTCCTTTGTAATCCCCACCTATTAGATTTCTAAATATTGTATAGCCCACTGTTTCTGGAATATCATTTGCCCCAACTACTGCTATTCTACGAGGATTAAAAAAATACTCAAGATTATAAATCGACATTGTCAATTACCTCCCTTATCCTTCCTACACTAACTACGCTATCCTCTCTGGAAAGATTAATCACTTTAACACCGGTTGTATTTCTTCCTTGAGAGGGAATTTCACTTACTTTTACTCTTATTATTTTAGAACTACTACATATAACTATCTCATCTTCTTCCTTAACCTGAACAGAGGTGACTACATAACCTGTCTTTTGGGTTAATCTGATATTTTTTACTCCTACTCCTCCTCTTTTCTGAATTGGATATTCTCTTATTGATGTTCTTTTCCCTATACCATTCTCTGTAATAGTAAAAACATATGAATCCTCTGAGACTACATCTGCTGAAACGACCTCATCAGAGTTTGTAAATCTTATACCAATTACTCCACGAGATACTCTTCCTGTAGGTCTTATATCATCTTCAGAAAATCTTATTGCCATGCCTTTACGAGTAACTATAATTAGTTGATCTGCTCCTGTTGTTTTTCTTACTGAAATAAGCTCGTCGCCTTCTTGTAACTGTATAGCAAATATGCCTCTTTGTCTTATATTTTTGAACTCTTCTATAGATGTCTTCTTCACAAAACCTTTTTTTGTAAACATGGTAAGATAGCCTTTATCAAGATCCTTACATATGAGAGTAGTTGTAATTTTCTCTCCATCCTGTAAGGGTATTACATTGACAACTGCTTTGCCTTTAGAAAGTCTTCCTGCCTCAGGAATCTGATAAACCCTTAGAGAGTAAACTCTTCCCAAATTAGTGAAAAATAAAATATGATCATGGGTTGAGCCAACAACAACTGTATCAATATAGTCATCAGTCATTGTCTCCATAGGTGTAAAGCCTTTGCCTCCTCTTTTTTGACTTCTGTAGTCAGAAAGAGTTGTCCTTTTGATATATCCAAGATGAGTTAACATTATCACCATCTCTTCCTTAGATATAAGATCCTCAAAATTAATCTCTCTAGTCTCTAATACAATCTCTGTTTTTCTCTCATCTCCGTATTTGTCCTTTATCTCTTTTAGCTCGTTTTTTATTATTTCTAAAACAAGAGTTTCGCTTCCAAGAATTGCTTTAAGTCTTTCAATCTCTTTAATAGTTTCTTCATAATCTCTTATAATTTTTCCCCTCTCTAAACCTGTAAGCCTTTGAAGTCTCATATCAAGAATAGCCTGAGCTTGTATTTCTGTTAGAGGAAATTTTTTTGTTAATCTCTCTTTTGCCTCTTCAGGACTCTGAGAGCTTCTTATTATTGATATGACCTCATCAAGATTTTCAACTGCTATTTTTAATCCTTCAAGTATATGTGCATGTTGTTCTGCTTTCTTTAAATCAAATGTAGTTCTTTTTAGAACTACATCTTTTCTATGTTTTATAAACTCTAACAAAGCCTCCTTCAGACTTAAGATCTTTGGTTGTCCATCAACTATTGCAAGAATAATTCCGCCAAAAGTAGTTTCCATTTGGGTATGTTTGTAAAGATTATTAAGAATAACTTCTGGCACTTCACCTTTTTTAAGCTCAAGAACCACTCTTATTCCTTCTCTGTTAGATTCATCTCTTATCTCAGTAATTCCTTCAATCCTTTTTTCCTTTACAAGTTCTGCGATTTTCTCTATAAGTTTTGCCTTATTTATTTGATAGGGTATTTCTGTTATTACAATTCTCTCTCTATAAACTTTGCCTTCTTGCTCACTGTCAAAGAAAGTATTTTCCTTTCCTTTTTTTCCTTTCCATTCCTTTTCAATCTTTATTTTTGCTCTTACCTTTATCAATCCTTTACCTGTTGTATAAAGTTCTTTTATGCCCTCTACTCCATAGATAATTCCACCTGTTGGAAAATCAGGCCCTTTTACTATTCCAAAAAGCTCTTCTTGAGATGTGTTTGGCTCATCAATAAGCTTAATTAATGCATCTATAATCTCTCTTAGGTTATGAGGTGGAATATTCGTTGCCATTCCCACAGCAATTCCTGAGGAGCCATTAATTAAGAGATTGGGTATTCTGGTAGGTAAAACAAGAGGCTCTTCAGTAGTTGCATCAAAATTAGGAGCAAATGGAACAGTTTCTTTGTCAATATCTTGTAGCAGCTCCTCAGCTATCTTTGTAAGTCTTGCCTCAGTATATCTATAAGCTGCTGGAGGATCTCCATCAATCGAGCCAAAATTCCCTTGTCCGTCTACAAGAGGATATCTCATATTAAAATCTTGAGCCATTCTTACCAAAGCCTCGTAAACGGCCTGATCACCATGGGGATGATATTTCTTTAATACTTCACCAACGACACCAGCACATTTTGAATACTTTTTGCCTGCCAACAGTCCTTCCCTGAACATTGCATAGAGAATTCTTCTTTGAACTGGTTTAAGCCCGTCTCTCACATCTGGAAGAGCTCTACCTATGATTACGCTCATAGCGTAATCAAGGTAGCTGGTTTTCATCTCATCTTCAATATTGACTTTTATGAGTGTAGACATGATTTGTTCTTAGATTAAGAGATTATTTGCAGGTACTACATGAAGAAACACTACAACTGGAACAGCTTGAACCTCCCTTTTCAACTCCTTTCATAGCAAATACTGAAAATTTTTTAACTAACTCTTCTGAGCCACATTTTGGACAGCAGACAGATTTATTTCCAAAAACAAGAATCTCAAACTTTTCTTTGCATCTTTTGCACTCGTACTCATAAATTGGCATTCCTACACCTCTAAAAAAATATTTTCCCCGTTTTTTATTATATCATAAGCTTGCTTTATCCTGAAAAATTCTATTAAAGTAAAGATATTATCATTTTCTCGAAAGGGGTCTAACATGCTAAAAATACTCCGTCAGAAAGCTAAATACTTTTACTTTTTATTTTTTATCGTTATTATTACCTTTGTATTTTACTTTGGATGGGATATTGCACGTGAAGCTGAGCCAATTTATGTAGCAGAGGTTGCAGGAAAGAAAATCACTAAAGAAAGATTTTGGAGAGAGTATGAAGAAACAAGAAGAGTTTACAAAGAAATACTCAAACAAAAGGAAAACAAGGAAATGGAAAATTTCATAAAAAATAAAGTTTTAGAAGATCTTATAAATGAAGAGGTAATAATGTGGTTTGCTCAAAAATATAAAATAGAAGCCACTGAAAAAGAAATACAAGATGCGATCGTAAATGATCCAAGATTCAAAAGAGACGGAGTTTTTCAAAAAGAAATATATTTTCAAGTTCTAAAACTAAACAGAATAACTCCAGCACAGTATGAAAGTTATTTAAAAAGACAGATAACATTGGCTAAAACACTACAGATTATCTTAAGTGCAAAGGACTTAAGTATTCCAGATGATGTATTTCTTAAATCTTTTTTAAACGGTATTAAATCTAAGATTTCAATAAAGATAAATAGAGACGTATTAATCTAAGGATGGAAAAATTTTTTAATCAATTAAGACTTCAAGATTTATTTGATATTTTAGTAGTCACAATAATTATTTACAGAGTATTTATGCTTGTAAAAGGAACTCTTGCGGCGAGAATGTTGATTGGAGTAGGAGTTTTGCTGACACTTTCAATAATCTCAAAATTTCTTGAGCTTTACACTCTTGACTGGCTTATTCAAAGTTTTTGGACTCAGATAGTGATTGTTCTTATAATACTTTTTCAACCTGAAATTAGAAAAGCTCTCGCACAAGTTGGAGAAACACCCCTTTTCTACAGACTTAGTTCTGCTTCAGAATTAAAAACAATAGAGGAGATCGTTAAAGCATCACAGTCCCTAGCTAATAAAAAAATCGGAGCTTTAATAGTTTTTGAAAGAGATATAAGCCTATCAGATTATATAGAAATTGGAGTACCTCTTGATGCGAAAGTAAGCAAGGAGTTACTCCTCAGCATTTTTCATCCTACAAGCCCTATACACGATGGAGCAGTCATAATAAGAGGAAATAGAATAGTTGCAGCAGGATGTTTTTTACCTTTAAAACTCGGAGCTGAATTAAGTAAGACTTACGGAACAAGACATAGAGCAGCTTTAGGAGTTACGGAGGAGACTGATGCTGTCGCTGTAATTATTTCCGAAGAGACGGGCTCAATATCCTTAGCAGTTAATGGTCAACTTATCCCAAATCTTGATATGGAAAGTTTGAGAAATTCTTTGACAAATCTTCTTATCAAGGAAAGAAAATGAAGAAAAGTATAAAAAAAATATTTACTCAAAATTTAACATTAAAAATAATATCTTTATCACTTTCAATATTTTTATGGTTTTTTATTACTTTCAGAGGTCAGACAGAAACATCTGTAGAGGCAACTGTGGAATTTAAAAATCTTCCTCCTCAGATGGAGATTTTAAAGCAAAGTATTAAAAAAGTTACCTTAGCAATATCTACGAGAGAGAGAATTCTTAGAGAGATTAATCAAAAAGATGTAAGAGTCATAGTTGATCTTTCCAATGCTAAGTTAGGTGAAAACTCTATTCCTATTACTAAGTCTTCTTTAAAGCTTCCAAGGGGTGTAGAAGTTTTAAGAGTTGAGCCATCTACTGTAAAGCTTTATATAGATAAAAAAGAGTCTAAAACAGTTCCTGTAAAAGCAAGGCTTATTGGTGAGCCGTCTAAGAGCTATAAAATCTCTTCTGTTGAAGTTTATCCCTCAAAAATAAATATTGAAGGACCCAAAAGAGAGCTTGATCGTATATACTTAATTAGAACTGAAGCTATTGATATTGAAGGTATTAATGAAAATTTAACCTTACAAGCTAAGATCGATCCGGAGGGAAGAGTTTTTAGAACTGATATAGATACTGTTAGTATAAATATTAAACTGAGGAGGCTCAGATGAAACTATTCGGAACAGATGGAGTTAGAGGAACAATAAATATTTATCCTATGATTCCTGAAGTATGTATGAAGATTGGAATGAGTCTTTGTTATATTCTTAAACGAACTCTATCCCACAAACCAAAAATATTAATCGGTAAAGACACAAGAATTTCAGGATATATAATTGAATCAGCACTTACAGCAGGTATCACCTCAATGGGTGGAGATGTGTATCTTGTTGGACCTATTCCAACACCTGCTGTAGCTTTTTTAGTAAAGAGTATGAGAGTTGATGCCGGAGTAATGATATCTGCATCTCATAATCCCTTCTCTGATAATGGAATTAAAATCTTTGCAAATAATGGATTTAAACTTTCTGATGATATAGAAAGAGAAATTGAAAAGTTAATAATTGACAAAAACTTTCCTTATGAAAGACCAATAGCTCAAAATCTTGGAAAAGCTTACAGAATCGAAGATGCCACAGGTAGATATATAGAGTTTGTAAAATCCACACTTCCTAAAAATGTAACTTTTGATGGTTTAAAAGTTGTTGTTGATCCAGCAAACGGAGCAGCCTACAAGATAACTCCAACTCTTTTTAAAGAGTTAGGTGCAGAAGTCATAACAATTAATGACAAACCCGATGGATTAAACATTAATAAAGACTGCGGAGCCGTCTGTCCAGAGGCTCTTTCAGAAAAAGTAAAGGAAACTAAGGCTCACTTTGGTATAGCTCATGATGGAGATGCAGACAGAACAATTTTGGTAGATGAAAAAGGAAGTATCATTGATGGAGATTTAATTTTAGCTTTATGGGCAAAGGATTTAAAAAATAAAGGAAAATTAAATAAAAATACAGTAGTTGCTACTGTAATGACAAACAAAGGTGTGGAAGAGTATTTAAACAACCAAGGAATAAAGATGATAAGAACAAAGGTTGGTGATAAATATGTTGTTGAGGAGATGCTTAAAGGAGGTTATAACTTAGGAGGTGAGCAATCAGGACATATTATTTGTCTTGATCATACATTAACAGGAGATGGTGCAATTACAGCAGTACAGATTGCTTATATAATGAAAAAAACTAACAAATCCCTCTCAGAAATCACAAAGAATATTAAAAAATATCCTCAAGTTCTTAAGAACTTTAAAATACCTGATAGTTTAACAAAGGAGAAAATCTCCGAAAAGATAGAAATGCTGAATAAAGAATCAGAAAAATATCTAAAGAAAATTAAAGGTAGAATTCTTATCAGAGCCTCAGGAACAGAACCAAAAATTAGAATAATGGTTGAAGATATTGACTTAGATAGGACAACTAAAATTGCAGAAGAGCTTGAAAGGATCGCATCCGAGATTTTGATGTGTGAATGAACCTACTTATTCTCTTTGTTTATGGTCTTGTATTAGGCTTAAGTTTTAAATATTTCCCTAACACTTCTTTGATTCTTGCGGTAGCCCCCTGTATTTTCTATTTTTACAGAAAGAGATATCTATTTGTTATTCTCTCTTTAATAGCAGTTAGTTTAGGATTTTTTTATTTTTCCCTCTTTGAAGAGAAAAAAATATACTCTGACATCCTTGTCGGGACCGTAATCTCAAAGAATGAAAACTCATATTTAATTAAGACTTCTGATAAAGAGTTAACACAAATTTTCTCCTATAAATTCTTAGAAATTGACAAAACCTATAAAATAAAATGTTATATACCCCAAGAAGTTAAAAATCCCTATGTAGAACATCAAAAAAAATGCTTTGTTAAAGAAGCAGAATATTTAAACGATTTTAAAACGGACTCTTTAGAGGCTCTTAGAAAAAAAATTACAGAATCAACAAGAAGTATTTTAAAGGAAGAAGTAGCTTCTTTACTTACTGTAATGACTGTCGGAAAAAGGGTCTTTCTATCTAAAGAAACTGTAGAGGATTTTCAAAAAACAGGACTTATTCATCTTTTAAGTATTTCTGGAGCTCACTTTAGTCTTCTTTTTACTGCTTCCTTTTTATTTTTTAATTTTCTTATTAAAAGACTTCCCTATCACCTTTTAGTAAATCTCACAATTTATATAAAGCCGTCCCAATTAAGTATATTTCTATGTTTGCCTATAATTTTTGGATATTTTTTATTGATTGAACCTAGCTATCCTTCTACAAGAGCATTTATTATGGCTTTCCTATTTATGATAGGCGTTTTTACTGAAAGGAAAACATTGTGGTTGAAGACATTATTAATTGCCTGCACAGTTATACTTCTAATAGAACCAAAAGCTATAAAAGATCTGTCTTTTCAACTAAGCTTTCTTGCAACCTTTGGGGTTGGTTTTGCTTCAGATATCTACAAAGAACTAAAAAGTAAGATCTCAAATAAAGTTTTCTCTTATTTGATACTCTCTTTTTTAGTAAGCTTTTCAGCTACATTAATAACTGCTCCTTTAGTAATTTTAAGATTTCACTATTTCTCTCTAATAGGCCCTCTTGCTAATGTCACTGCTGGATTGTTAATTGGCCTAATTCTTTTTCCACTTCATGTATTTTTTATCATAGTATACATAGCTTTAGGCATCTATCCCTTTGCAGATTTAATGAACTTCTTAGGCTCTTTTGTGTTAGGTTTCATAAATAAATTAGCCACATTTAAATACTCTTCATTTAATACTCCTGCTATTTCATCAGGAGTTGTATTACTTTCCTATGTAGCAATATTTACTGCCCTTTTTAATTTTTACTTCTTTGGTAAAAGAAGAATTCTTTATGCTTTATCCCTATGCATTATTATTTTTTTAATACTTTTTAGTATCCTTCAGCATCTTAATGATAAAAACGCATTAAAAATCACCTTTTTAGATGTTGGCAACGCAGATGCAACTGTGCTTGAGTTTAAAGATAAAGTTTTTGTAGTTGATACTGGTAAAACAGGTTTTGAAGTTGAAAGATATCTTAAAGTTAGGGGGATTAGAAGCATCGATGCCATCATCATCACTCATGCTGATAAAGATCATGCTGGAGGATTTCATAGACTACTTAAGAAATTTAAAATAAATGAGATATGGGATAATGGATTTATAACTTACAATATCCCTGACATTCCATCAGTGAGACATTTACAAAGAGGAGATTTAATAAACTATGAGGGCTGTTTATTTACTGTACTTCACCCTTATAGGGAGTTTTATGTGCCAAATTTAACGAAAAGTAGCAATGAATTAAGTCTTGTTTTCAGTTTTAGATGTTTCAAAAATAGATATCTTTTTACATCAGATGCTGGGCAAGAGGCTTTAAGTAGCATTCCTGTGAACTATTTAGCCACAGATATAGTTAAGATACCTCATCATGGCAGTAAAAACTCCTTTTTTAAAGAGTTCTATGATGTAGCTTTACCAAGAGTTTGTATTATCACTACAAAAAATACTTCTTATGAGCATACTGAAAGGGAAATGTTTGAGTTTTTAAAAACAAAGTGTAAAATCTATGTTACAGCTTCTGAGGGAGCTATTCAGGTAAAAGAGTTTCCTAATGGCAAAATAATTATAAACACTTTCTCAGACTATGAAATAAAACCTATTTGTTGCTGCTTTAGAGATTTTAAATCAGAGTTTAGTAATTTAAAAAAACTTTTTGTTTTATGGTAGAATTATCAATGATAGCATTAGTAGACTACGGAATGGGCAATATAAGAAGCGTTCTTAAAGCCTTTGAAGCAGTAGGTGCAGAGATTTTTATAGCTCGAACTCCAGAAGAAATCAAAAAAGCAAAGGCAATTGTTTTACCAGGAGTTGGAGCTTTTAAAGATTGTATGAATAATCTTAAAAACTACGGACTTATTACTTCTATTAAAGAAGATATCTTAAAGGGAAAACCTTATTTAGGAATATGTCTTGGAATGCAGATACTTTTTAGTGAGTCTGAAGAGTTTGGTCATACTGAAGGACTAAATATTTTCAGTGGCAAAGTAGTTCGCTTTAATTTACCAAAAGATTATAAAATTCCACACATGGGATGGAACTCATTGAAAATTAAGAGTAAAACAAAAATACTAAACGGCATTCCTGACAACTCTTTCTTTTATTTCGTTCATTCCTACTATGTAGTTCCAGAAGATGAAAAAATAGTTACTGCTGTTACGGAGTATGGAATTGATTTTACATCAATGGTTACATATGAAAACATATTTGCAACTCAATTTCATCCCGAAAAATCACAAAAGGTAGGTTTAAAACTCATTAAGAACTTCACTGAATTAATAAAATGAAAAAAAACAAATTAGTTTTGATCTTTGCAGTTTTTACAGCTGGAGTGATCTTTGGATTTATTCTATTTTATGTGGTAAATAAGCCAAAACAAACACTACCTATTTATAGAGAGCTTTTAGAGCCAGTTAAAAGCTTTTCTGAAATTGTTAAAGCAGTATCTCCATCTGTTGTAAATATTTCCACAACAAGAATGGTTCAATCACCCCCATCTCTTGAAGATCTCTTTGAATTTTTCCCTCCTGTAGATAATTTTCGGGGGAAAAAATGGAAAGAGTTAAGCATGGGTTCTGGAGTAATTGTCTCTTCTGATGGCTATATACTTACTAATTACCATGTTATTGAACAAGCAGATGAGATAAGAGTTACTCTTTATGATAGAAGAAGTTTTAAGGCAACTGTTGTTGGTTCTGATCCAAAGACAGATTTAGCAGTTATAAAAATAGATGCTAAAAATTTACCAGTGGCTTTGTGGGGAAACTCTGATAGCCTTCAAGTAGGAGATTTTGTATTAGCAATAGGTAATCCCTATGGATTAACTCATACTGTCACCATGGGAATAATTAGTGCAGTTGGAAGAGCTGATGTCGGAATAGCAGACTATGAGGATTTTATTCAAACTGACGCAGCTATAAATCCTGGTAACTCTGGAGGGCCTCTTGTAAATATAAAGGGTGAGATTATAGGAATAAACACAGCGATTTTCTCAAGAACTGGTGGATATCAAGGTATAGGATTTGCTGTGCCAAGTAATATGGCTTTATCTGTAAAAGAAAGTTTAATAAAAGAGGGGAAAGTTATAAGAGGATGGATAGGTATTATGGTTCAGGATTTAACAGCAGAACTTGCAGAAAGATTTAACTTTAAAGAAGCTTCAGGAGTAATTATTACTGATGTAACAAAAAATAGTCCTGCCTTTAAAGCAGGACTTAAGAGAGGAGACATAGTAGTTGAGTTTAATAGCAAGAAAGTAACTGAAAGCGCAATACTAAGAAATCTTGTTGCTCAAAGTAAAGTAGGCATAACTGTCAATTTGAAGATAATAAGAGATGGACAGAGTTTTAATATTCCTATAACAATTGCACAGCTTCCTACAGATACATTTCAAGAGATGAAATTTATAAAAAACTTTCCCAAAAAATTTGAAAATCCCTTAAAAGGATTGCACGTCATAGATTTAGACCCTTCTATGGCAAAACAGTTAGGAATTGATCCTGAAGAAAGAGGTGTAGTAGTTTATAAAATTGAAGCTGGCTCTCCTGCAGACACATCAGGATTAAAAAAAGGAGATGTGATAATAGAGATAGAGAGGCAAAAGATTAATAACACAGCTGAATTTCAGAGAACAATACAAAAAATTAATAAACCTGATGTTCTCACTCTTATCAGTAGAGGCGGAAGAAAGTTTTATATTATTCTATCCTCATGAGTCTGATAATTTTTATTTTTCTTATAAGTTTAACTATAGCTACCGTATCTTTAATTATTCCTGAAATCTTTTCTCTACAACCGTATTTACAAGGGATTTTGATTTTTTTAGTTTGTATTCCCTTAACTTTTTTAGTATATGCAAAAATAAAGAAACTTAAAGAAATCCAAATTTTACTTGGCTTCTTAGGAGTTCTCTTAGGCGCAACCGTTGGTTTGCTTTTGAGTCTACCTTCTTTAATTTTGTATTTAAATATAAATTCTTCTCTTCTACTTTTTATTACCTACATAATAAGTATGAGTTTTACTTATGGAGGATTAATTTTAGGATTAAGAAGTGGTAAAAATATAAAACTTTCAGAAGTTTTAGCATTAGTTAAAAAAGATATTGTTTGGGAGGAACCAAAAGTATTAGATACAAATGTTCTTATTGATGGAAGAATAGCAGATCTTATTGATTTGGGATTTATTAAAGGAACTATTTTAGTACCAAGATTCATTCTAAAAGAGATACAACATATTGCAGACTCACCAGATCCTTTGAGAAGAGCTAAAGGCAGAAGAGCTCTTGATGTTTTACAAAGAATCCAAAAAGCTGAAAAAGTAAGGCTTGAAATTATAGAAAAGGATATACCAGAGATAAAAGAGGTTGATATAAAACTTGCTGAGCTTTGTAGAACATTGAAAGGAAGCCTAATTACAAATGATTTAAACCTTGCTAAATTAGCACAACTAAGAGGTATCTCTGTTCTTAATCTCAATGAGCTTGCTATGGCAATGAGATCTCCTGTTATGCCTGGTGAAGTTTTAAGTTTATTTATTATTAAAGAGGGTAAAGAGCCAGATCAGGGAGTTGCTTATCTTGATGACGGAACTATGGTAGTGGTGGAGGAAGGCAAGAAGTTCATTGGTCAAACAATTGATGTAGTTATCCACAGTGTACTTCAAACTTCTTCAGGAAGAATGATATTTGGTAAACCAAAATCAGAACAAGATTTAGATGAACAAGAATGAAAACAGTTGCAGTTGTAGTTGCTGCCGGAGTTGGAAAAAGATTTGGCTCATCCGATAAAGTTTTTATAAATTTGGCTGGAAAACCTGTTTTTATCTGTGCTATAGAGGCTTTTGAAGAATCAGAAAAGGTAGACAAAATCTTTCTTGTAACAAGAAAAGAAAAATTTAAAAAAGTAAAAGAATATCTTAGAGAATTCAAGATTAGAAAAGTAAAAAAAATAATTGAGGGAGGACAAACTCGGCAAGATTCAGTCTATAATGCCCTAAAGGTTATTCCCTCTAATACAGATATAGTTTTAGTTCATGATGCAGCAAGACCTTTGTTAAGTAAAGCTCTTGTAGAAAGAGTAATTAATTCACTAACACCTGATGTAGACGGAGTTATTCCTGTTCAAAATCTTACAGATACAATAAAATGGGTTAAAAAAAGATTAGTTGGAGGAACTATAAATAGAGATACTCTTAGAGCTGTTCAAACTCCTCAAGCTTTTTGGTTTCAAAAGTTAAAAGACTTTTATGATAGGGCATACACTGAAGGTTATTTTGGCACAGATGATGCATCAGTAGTTGAAAGATACGGCGGTAGCGTTTTAACCATTGAAGGAGAGGGAAATAACATAAAGATTACAACAAAGGAAGATCTTAAAAAAGCAGAGATATTAAAAACTTATGAAATGAAAAATCTATTTTTTAGCTCTCTAAGAATCGGTATAGGTTTTGATAGCCATAGATTTATTAAAGGTAGAAAATTAATAATCGGAGGAGTGGAAATACCTTATCATATGGGACTTGATGGACACTCTGATGCCGATGTTTTAGTGCATGCAATAATAGACTCTATCCTTGGAGCTGCTGAAGCTGGAGATATTGGCACATATTTTCCTGATACGGATCGTAAGTTTAAGGATATTTCAAGTATGATTCTTCTTGAAAAAACCCTACACATCGTTGCTTCACTTAAAGTTAAACCTTTATGGATAGACTGCATTATTTTTGCTGAAAAACCAAAAATGTCTCCTTATATACCGAAGATGAAAGACAACCTTAAAAAATTAGGCCTAAATGTCAATATTAAAGCAAAGACAGCAGAAGGTATTGGATTTGTTGGAAAACAAGAAGGGATAGCTGCTCAAGCAGTATGTTTAAGTATCATCTCAGACTCTTAAGATTTCTCTTGGTACATTTTTGACAGAGGCTACACCAGTAAGAAGCATTGCTTGTTTTAGTTCATTTTTAATATTTTCAAAGTAAAGTTTAAGTCCTTCTCGTCCACCTCCGACTACTGCTACTACGACTGGTCTACCTATTAGGACCGCATCTGCACCTAGAGCCAAAAGTTTTAAAACATCAACTCCAGAGCGAACTCCTCCATCTGCTATAATTACCATTTTACCTTTTAAGCTCTCTGTTATCTCTGGTAAAACATCAGCAACCCCTGCGGTATGATCAAGTATTCTTCCGCCATGATTAGATACAACGATTGCAGATACTCCAAGTTCATAAGCTATTTTAGCCTCACGAATAGTCATTATTCCCTTAAGAATAAAAGGAAGCCTAGTTGCTCTAACAAGCTCCTCTATCTCCTTAGGTGATTTTGGACTTACTGGTTGTCCCCTAAGAGCCATTGTTACTAATCCTGCTCCATCGATATCAACTCCTACTGCTAATGCACCTGCTTCCTCGGCTTGTCTAATTCTTTTTATAATCTCTTGCTGCTGTCTTGGTTTAATTATAGGAATGCCTTTACCATCATTTTTCCTTATTGCTTCTATCCCACTTGAATACAGCAGAGGATCTGCTCCATCTCCTGTCCAACCGATTGTGCCTGCCATAGTTGAGCCTACTATAACCTCTTCACAATATATATCTTCAGTTATAGCTCCACCCATATTATAGGCTGTACCAGTAATAGGAGCAGCCATAACAGGTAGTGCAAGCTTTTTATTAAAAATTTCTACTGTAGTATCAGGATCTCTTACATCGTGAATTGTGGAAAGATTGAGTTTATATCTGTTAAGAGCCTCTAAATTGGCTTTAAAAGAAGAACCTGTTCCAACACCTCCCATTCCTGGAACTTCTCCTGCACAAGCAACACCATCACAGATGGGACATACTCGACAGTAGGGTTTAAGTTTTTCTCTCGCTATCTTTTTAATTTCTTGCCAGTTCATTAAGCCTCCTATTAAAATTTTTAAAATTTTTAAATAGTATGATATTATAAAACAAAATGGGCGGTTAGCTCAGTTGGGAGAGC
>JANXBI010000020.1 GCA_025060675.1 Candidatus Caldatribacterium sp. | reverse complement strand
TGATGTGAAAGGTGATGGCCTGTGGTGCCTTCACGACACCTCGGAGGCGGTATGATCTGATGTTGCCTTTGAGCTGTACCTTTCGAACGGTTCCTCTGATGGTGATCTCCTGGATCTTAGGTTGGTCCTTTGGTTTCATGGATTCCTTCTCCTCGTCACATCGTAGCTTGGGTAGATTTGACCGATGATAGGTGTGTAGACTTTGCCATCCTTGACGATCTGCACATCGAAGTAGTAAGTGGTTTCGGGGATGAGACGGTCAGTTTCCTCTGCACTACAATATACGTACGTCTTCCCACGAGTTGGGTTGGTGTGTTCGGTGATGACTTTGCTGATCACGGCTTTCTCATCTGGGTCATCGAGTTGCTTCTTCACGGTGAAGAAGACCACCGCCTCCGTGAGATCGAAGGGAGTACCGTTCTCGTAACTGATCTCCACCTCTAGCTCAAGAACATCACCTCGGACAACGTCGAGTCGCACCTAAACCACCTCGAATCGTGGAATCCAATTCACTTCTTCAGGAGGTAGTACACGAGGACGGAGACGAGAACTGGAGAGAAGATTGAGGAGAGGATGGTGATGACTTTGTCGGCTGTCCAACGGTTGAGGACTCTTTTCTCCTTGAGCTCTTCCTGGATGAAGTGGATGTCCTTATCTTGGATGCTGTTTCGTGTGGAGAGTGTGGTCAGTGTTGCGCTGATATCCTCCAAGCGTTCAGTGATATCCCTGAGACTTTCCCGCCATTCCTTCCGGTACTCAGAAAGTTCCTGACACAAACCAGCCACTTCCTTCTCTAGAGCCGTCAACCTGGTGTTGAAGGCCAGTCTCGTTTCAGTGTATGGACATTCGCGAGACTCAATCACGAAACTACACTCCTTGGACCTTGGTTCCTTCGGTGAGGTTACCCCTTGGGAAGACCCGCTCCCTCAGGGAAACTGGGGCAAAGTACCGGCTACAGAGCCGGATGATAGTGTCCTTGTCGATGGGGACACAGGAGAAGACATCGATGAAGACGGTGGAGCCGTAACAAGAGACGCTAATGTGGGATTCGGCAATGATGGCCAACGCAGTCAGATGTCGGTTGTGTCTGGCAATCTGAGGACCGAAGACGACATGGAGTTTGAGGTCATTGATGAGGTCCTGTATGAACCGCAGAACGGTCCTTTCGGTAGGGGGACGTTTGGTCTGTAAGTCGATTTGGACGTGGGTACCAAACTGCATCTCAACCTCCTCCCTATCTGAAGGATTGTGGTGGATGACCACCTCCTGTCTGTATTCCCACAACACTGAGGACGAGGAAGACTAAAGCGGCAGCAACGGTGAAGTACCAAAGGGTGGGGAGGAACTGGGCACCAGGAATCATCAGTTGATCCGACATCCTCCTTCTAAGGAGCACCCTTGTGGTCGGTCATCGTCTTTTGGTGCAGTGATACGTATGGTGTAGACCTTGATGGGGTGGTATCCGAGGGTTTTGATTCGGTCAAGGAATGGTGTACCATCCTTTGGGAAGACGTATGGGGTTTGCACGTCGTAGATGTAGAAGGCCCGTTTCCCTTCGGCTACGGCAAGAGCATGGACAAGACCAAGCGGTGTCTCAACGATGACCACGTACGACTGGTACGCCCATCCTTTCCGTTTAAAGACGTAGGCAACGAAGATCGCAAAGTCCTCACAGTCCCCTCCCCTATCCCTGAAGAACTCCTCCGGGTTCTTCCAGTAGTCTCCAACCTCACTCTGGTAGGTGAAGAGGAAAGAGAGGACGGTGTTGAACTTTGTGATGTCAGGGAGCGAGTGGAGGAAGAAGGAAAGGGAGTCGTACCGAGGGTACGAAGGGAGATCCCTTGGGAGGCCGAGGGAACAGGAAGGGGAAAAGAGAACGAGGAAGATGACAAGGGGAATGGCAATGAGGTACCGGAGCATTGCGCATGAATCACCTCAGGTTTGTGACAAGGCTTCTCTGAGTTCTTGTTTCTCCTCTTCAGTGAGGGCTTGGTACTCGCTGAGGACGTCGTCGATGGTACGACCTTCCTCTTGGATTTTCCTCGAGATGACACGAAGGAAGATGCGTTTCTTCCACTCAGGCATGGGCATTCCTTACCACCTCACTACAACCCCAAGTTCCCAAGGAGGTACGCTAGGGCTTCTTCCACATCCCTTTTCCTCTGCTCTTCTTCCCGAGCTCTCTGTTCCTCTAGGTAGGCTTCGTACTGTTGCTTGGCTGCAGGTGTTGCGAGAACCTCAATCCACTGTGGGATGAGTTCATCGAGCTCGTCCTCACGGATTGGTCCACCACGGAAAGGATGGAAGGGTTGGTAGTAGGCGAGTTGGTCGTTGTAGTAGCAGAGGAGAACGACACCGTCTTCAAAGTAGTCAGGTTGTGCTTTGAAGAGACTTGCCGGTTTCCCGTTGATGGGACTTTCTTTGTCCCAAATCTCAACACGGTATTTGGCCATTTCAGCACGGAGGAAGTCTTCGTAGAGCATCATTGGTTCACCTCTATA
>JANXBI010000034.1 GCA_025060675.1 Candidatus Caldatribacterium sp. | reverse complement strand
CAGTGCGTGCAGGCGTGACGATTTTTTCATTCCGTCATTCCTGCACGCTTTTAGCAGGAATCTGAGTAGACCCCGGCTGAAATACATGCCGGGGTGACGGAAAGGGAAAGCATTCCGGGGTGGCGAGGGGGGATGTGCCAGGGTGACATTTCCTTTTCGTCATTTCCCACCGTTCCCTTCTTCCGTCATTCCTGCACGTTCCCCTCTCCCGTCATTCCCGCATGTCTCCCCTACCGTCATTCCCGCACGTCTTTAGCGGGAATCTCCGTGCGACGATGATAGTAGACCCCGGCTAAAAAACATGCCGGGGTGACGGGGGGCGTGCCGGAGTGGCGAAAAAGGGGAGACGTGCCAGGGTGACGGTAGAGGAAAATACCGGCGTGACGGTAGAGGAATGCCGGCATGACGATGAAAGTATAACGGTGGAAAGTGCCGGCTGAAAAACATACCGGCATGGCGATTCGGGGTTGCCGGTATGATGGGAGAAAGTTTTTCGGCATGGTGGGGGATTTTTTCTACGCCTTGAGGGTGGGAACTCAAGGTATCGGCTAAAATACTTGTCAGTGTAGTGAAGTGGCCTTGGGGGTTTGGTAATATATGGTGGATTGGTGAATCCTTGGGGCTTTTGAGGGAAAGGTGATGGGTGTTTACGTTATTGGTGCTGGGGGACATGCGAAGGTTGTGGTGAGTACTTTACTTGAGGCAGGAGTTTCCGTGGATGGGCTCTTTGATGACGACGTGGGAAAGGTTGGCTCTGCCGTTATGGGGGTCAGGGTTCTTGGGACTCTTGCTGATGCGAGAGCCATTTCGCCACAGGCTGGAATCATAGGGATTGGTGATAATAGAACAAGGCGGAGAATCGCGGAGGAATTGGTTGGGTGGGAGTGGATTTCCGTCATCCATCCAAGGGCGTACGTCCACCCTTCTGTTTGTGTGGGACCTGGGGTGGTTGTGTTTGCTGGCTCGGTCATTCAGCCAGGAGTGCACCTTGGTGCACATGTCATCGTTAACACCGGGGTGACTGTCGACCACGACTGTGTGGTTCATGACTTTGCGCATCTTGCGCCTGGGGTCCATCTTGCTGGTGCTGTTGAGGTTGGTGAGGGTGTGTTGCTTGGTGTCGGGTCGGTGGTTATCCCGGGTGTGAGGATTGGGGAATGGGCGGTCGTTGGGGCAGGGAGTGTTGTTGTGCGCGACATACCTTCCTGTGTGACCGTGGTTGGGGTCCCTGCAAAGCCCATCTCTCCCCGTACGGAGGGGTGCTGATGCGGGACGTTATCCCCATGTCATCTCCAGATATCACTGAGGAAGATGTGCAGGCTGTTGCTGAGGTTGTACGTTCAGGAAGGCTTGCCCTTGGACCGAAGATTGAAGAGTTTGAGAAGCTTTTTGCCGCGTATGTTGGGACGGAGTACGCAATAGCAGTGAGTTCGGGAACGGCAGGACTGCACCTTGCGGTTCGGGCCTTGGGCCTTGGGCTTGGTGATGAGGTGCTCGTTCCTTCTTTCACCTTCGTTGCGAGTGTGAATGCTATTCTCTATGAGCGGGCAAAACCAGTCTTTGTTGATATCCTACCGGATTCGTACTGCCTTGACCCCGAGGACGTGAAGCGAAAGGTGACCCCTCGTACGAAAGCGGTGATGGTGGTTGATGTTTTTGGCCATCCTGCAGAATGGGATGAGATTCTTGCCATTGCAGAGCACCATGGCTTGCGGGTTATTGACGATGCCTGCGAGGCGCTGGGCGCAGAGTACAAGGGGAAGAAGGTTGGACAGTTTGGGGATGTGGCAGTCTTTGCCTTTTACCCAAATAAGCAGATGACTACAGGTGAGGGAGGGATGGTTGTTACCCGAAGGGGAGATATTGCCGAGCTGTGCCGTTCCTTGCGGAATCAGGGGCGAAGGGTCATGGGGGGATGGCTTGAACACGAGGAGCTTGGTTTCAACTATCGAATGACGGAGATGTCGGCGGCTTTGGGCATTTCTCAGCTCAGGCGTATAGATACTCTCCTTGCCAATCGGGATCGGGTTGCCCGCCTTTACACAGCGTATCTCCGTGGTCTTTACGGTGTCCAAACCCCGGTTGTGCGACCCAGTGTGCGGATGAGCTGGTTTGTGTACGTCGTCGCGCTCCCTGAGAAAGTGTCTCGAAGGAGGGTCATGGAGTACATGGAAGAGCAAGGTATTCCCACTCGGGCGTATTTCCCACCCGTGCATCTCCAGGGATACATTCGGCGGCTCCTTAAAACGCATGAGGGAATGCTCCCAGTTACGGAATCTATTGCTCAAAGGACGCTCGCTCTCCCATTCTACGGTGCCATGACCGAGGAGGACGTTCGAATGGTTGTTGAGGTGTTTCGTACCGCCCTTGACAAGGTGGCGTAACCAGGTGAGTACCGTGTTCTTTAAGCTCGTCTTTGAAACCCTCCTTTGGATTGGTGCCATTCCTCTTGCCCTTTTCCTTCGCCTCGAAGGGATTCCTGCCCATTACCTGCGAGGGATGCTGATTTATGCTGCGTCTACAGCGCCGCTAAAGGTGGCGCTCCTTTGGTTCTTTGGGCTTCCAAGGCGGTCTTGGCCGAAGACTGGCGTGCGCGACCTTGTGGCGATTGTGCAATGTGTCGCCCTTGGGACTGCTCTCTCCTTTCTTGGTGTTGTGGCGGTTTTCCCAAAGTACCCTTTCCCTCGGAGCGTTCCCCTGATTGAGGGTCTGCTGGCACTTATCTTTCTCGGTGGTGTCCGATTTGTTGCCCGTATCCTTGCGGAGCGGGTGCGGAGGTCGAAAGGGAAAAAGAGGCTGAAGCGTGTCCTTGTGGTGGGGGCGGGGGAAGCAGGGACGATGATTGTTCGAGAAATGCTTCGCCATCCGGAGACAGGGCTCTCCCCTGTGGGATTCCTTGATGATGACCCTCGTAAGCAGAGGCGTCGGTTCTTTGGCCTCCCAGTGCTTGGAAAGCTTGAAGATTTGCCTCCTGTTGTTCGGAAGTACCATGTGGATGAGGTGCTCATCGCCATCCCCTCGGCATCTGGTAAGGTCATTCAGCAAGTGGTGGCGATGAGTCGGGATGTGGGGGTCTCGTGCCGGGTGCTTCCTGGGGTGTATGAGATTCTCTCGGGGAGGGTTACGGTAAGCCAGATTCGTCAGGTAAAGATTGAGGACCTCCTCCGTCGCGAACCCGTGCGACTTCACGTGGAGGAGGTGAGTGGGTATTTGCAGGGTCGTGTGGTGCTCGTCACGGGGGCCGGTGGTTCCATAGGGAGGGAGCTTGTGAGACAAATTGCCCGCTTCAACCCAAGGGAAATTTTGCTTTTTGGTCGCGGTGAGAATAGCCTGTTTGAAGTGGAGACCGATTTGAGGCTCGATTGGCCTCATGTGCCCTACCGTGTGATTGTGGGTGACGTCCGTGATAGGGAGCGGTTGACTTACGTTTTTGCCACGTTTGCGCCTCGAGTGGTTTTCCATGCGGCGGCTCACAAGCACGTTCCTATGATGGAGGAAAACCCCAGTGAAGCCGTGTTCAACAATGTCCTTGGGACGAAGAATCTCGTGGAACTCGCTCTGGAATATGGTGTTGAACGGTTCGTGAATATCTCCACGGATAAGGCGGTGAACCCCACATCGGTCATGGGGGCAACGAAAAGGGTTGCTGAGTACTTGGTGTGTCAGGCTGCTCGGAGGGCGAAGCCAGGGCAGGTTTTTGTTTCCGTACGCTTTGGGAATGTGCTTGGTACCAGGGGGAGTGTGGTCCCACTCTTTCAGAAGCTCATAGAGCGGGGAGGACCTGTGACGGTGACGCATCCAGAGATGAAACGGTACTTCATTACGGTGGCCGAGGCCGCTCAGCTCGTTCTGCAGGCTGCTGGTCTTGGAGACAACGGGGCGATTTATGTGCTTGATATGGGTGAACCTGTGCGCATCGTCGACCTTGCCAGGGAAATCATCCGCCTCTCAGGTTTTGAACCGGACCGGGACATTAAGATAGAGTACATCGGGGTACGTCCAGGGGAAAAGCTCTTTGAGGAGGTCTTTACTTCCGAGGAGGGGACTGTGGTGTCACGGCACGAGAAAATTTTCATCACTCGTGGGTATACGCCTCCAGATGACAAGCTCGAAGCTGGGATACGGGAGCTCTTTGCCGCAGCAAGGAGGTTTGATGCTGAGGCTATTCGGAGCGTTCTCCAAGACCTTGTACCAACGTACCATCCCTCTTCGGCGCATGATTTCCTATGAGCCTCTACGGGTGGTTGTGGTTCCTTGGTTGCCCCCGGTGAACTCTGGCATCGTTGCGTGTCCTTCGGCGCTAATGCCTTCGCGTTTCAAGACCTTGATGACCGTCAGAAGGAGGATTTTCAGGTCAAGCCACAGGCTCCAGTGGTCAACGTACCAGACGTCGTACCGGAATTTCTCCTCCCAGGAGAGTGCGTTTCTCCCGTTCACCTGTGCCCACCCGGTTATGCCTGGTTTCACCTCGTGCCTCCGTGCTTGCTCTTCCGTGTACCGGGTCAGGTAGGATACGGGAAGGGGTCTTGGGCCAACGAGGCTCATGTCCCCCTTGAGGACATTCCAGAACTCGGGGAGTTCGTCAAGGCTTGTGCTGCGCAAGAATCTCCCAATCCTTGTGAGCCGTTGTTCATCGGGGAGGAGTCTGCCGTGCTCGTCTTTGAGGTTGAGCATGGTTCGGAACTTATAAAGGGTGAAGGGTTTGCCTTCCTTTCCCGCTCGTTCTTGTCGGAAAAGTACTGGTCTACCCATTGTGGCAAGAATCAGCACCGCAACAATGGCCATAATCGGCGAGAAGATGGCAATCCCCAGGATTGCACCGGTAACATCAAGCATGCGCTTTGCTGTGAGCTGTAATTGCCGGTTCTTCTGCACCGCGGCGGACAGGTTGTGCCTTCCCGTCTTGGACCTCCTCAGGGTACCATTCCTAAATATTATACCCTGGCACGCAAAGCGCAGCTAAACCACATTTCTTGCATTTTGGGGATTTCGTCATTCCCACACGCTCCCTTTCCGTTATTCCTGCAGGTTCCCTTTTCGTCATTCCTGTAGGTTCTCTTCTTCCATCATTCCCGCGTGTTTCCTCTTTCGTCATTCCCGCATGCTTCCCCTTTCGTCATTCATGCACGTCTCCCCTTCTTGTCATTCCCGCGTGTTCCCCTTCTTGTCATTCCCGCGTGTTTCCCCTTCCGTCATTCCTGCACATTCCCCTTCTTGTCATTCCCGCACGCTTTTAGCGGGAATCTTATGCCTTACGTGTTCCCAGATGCCGGCTAAACTACGTGCCGGCATGACGATTTTTTCATTCCGTCATTCCCGCGTGTTTTCGGCGGGAATCTAAGTAGACCCCGGCTGAGAAACATGCCGGGGTGACGAAGGGAAGGGGGACATGCCGGGGTGATAACCTTTTTCGTCATTCCCGCAGATTTTTAGCGGGAATCTAGGTAGATCCCGGTTAAAATGCGT
>JANXBI010000050.1 GCA_025060675.1 Candidatus Caldatribacterium sp. | reverse complement strand
ACGAAACGGTTGTACATAAGTCGGATGCAGAAGGCCTGTGAGATCGCCAGAAGGAAAGGGGCTACGTTCAACGAAGCCGTAGTCACCGCTATGGGAGCGTTGGAGTCCGCATGGGGCACATCCCGCCTTGCCCAGGAGGCGAACAACCTCTTCGGGATCAAAGCGGGAACCTCTTGGACTGGAGAGGTCATCGAGCTCCCAACTCGAGAGTTCCACAAGGGACAGTGGATCGAAGTCGTGGACCGCTTCAGGAAGTACCCAAGCTGGAATGTCTGCATCGTGGACTTTGCTGACATCATTCGAACACGACCGTGGTTCCGTGATGCCCTCAAGTACCTCAACGATCCAGACCTCTTCCTCTTTGCCCTTCTTCCTACCCCTGGGAAGTGGGGATGGTCAACGGATCCTCAGTACTTCCACAAAGTGAAGGCGGTAGCACGCGAAATCGAGAGACTCGGTGGCCCAAAGTGGCACTAACCTGGACTACGGAAGGCCAAAAGGTCTGGTGTCCAAAGGTGGACAAACGGAAAGACAAAACCTACTTCGCCAACCTCGTTGAGGAGATCCTCAGGTGGCTCTCTGAGCACCGCCATCAGGGGATCACTCCAAGTAAGGACGAGTACGTTGAGTGGGAAGGGAAGCTCCTTCTCGCCTCAATGATCATCCGCGATTGTCTTGATAGCACCACACCAAGATCAAAGGGGGGATAGACCATGCTTGAGAAGGTCATTGCGGTTGTGGGGCTCATTGTGGCGGCGGTTCGAGCTATCTCCGAACTGGTGAAGATCTTCGAAGTCCCAGGGAATGGACAGACCAAAAAAGAAGGTGTGCTCCAGGTCCTTGGCGTCATCTATGATGAACTTGCCAAAATCACCGAACTCCCCATCACCAAAGAACGCTTCCTCGCCATCGCCTCGGCCCTCATCGACATCATCGTATCCATCTTCAACGCCTTAGGCATTTTTCGCAAGTCACCTACAACATAGGATCGCGCTGAGCCTCTTTGAGTTCAGGCAGCGGACCACCCTGGCCCTCTTCAACACTTTCCTCAAACTCGCCGTTGACCGATGGAAGATCCTCATCGCCGACCCATCACTACAGGAGAAGCTCCATGAAGCCATCAGGATGAAACGGCTCCAGTTCATGATCTCCCTCTGGGAAGCAGATTTCAGGAGGGAAGCTAACATCCTCAGTTACCGATTCAAGGAGAACGCTACAAAGGCCGTTGAGGAGTGGCTCACAGGTATTGCCGCAACCCAAAGCGCACCACAACCCCAAGAGGATAGGAAGGTCTGGGTCTGGGTGGACGCCTCAGGAAAAGTTCACCGAATGAACCAGTGAACGTGGGGGCGTTTTGGTCTCGACAGGGCCGAAGGGGCTAAAGAGGCGAGCCGAGGTCTCCACCGGAGCTCGTAAAAAAGGTGGAAGGCAAAGAAACGCCGAAAACGCCCTTGCCCTTGCTGCGTAAGGGAAACGCAGCATACCCCTTTGCGGACCGCCTGCTACGCAAAGAGGGTGAGCAATCGCGGGCTTACCTCCGGGATTCCTCAGGTACCGGAGGGACGAAACACTGAGGGAGTGTGCAGTCCATCCGGCCTCAGGGAGGGGCAGCACACAAAACAAAAACTGAGGCTACG
>JANXBI010000019.1 GCA_025060675.1 Candidatus Caldatribacterium sp. | reverse complement strand
ACGACCCCAGGAAGGGAAGCCTCCTTCGGGGGGCTTCCTGAAGAGCGGATCCTCGGAGAGCTTGAGAAACTCGACGAGAGGCTCCGGTGCGTCGAGAGAGAGCTTTCGGCGGTGAAAGTCTGGACCTCTCTCCTTTCTGCCGTCGTGCCACCACTCCTCCTTGCGCTCCTTTTCCGGGGGCTTCCATGAGCTTTGTCGATTCCCTCCTGGACCTCCTACGGGATGTTCTGCGCGAGCTCCGAGAAACCCTCAGGAAGGGGAAAGGCCCGGTGCCTGGGTTCCCCCTCCGGAACCTTGACACCTTCCACTTCCCTGAGGAGCTCCCCACAATCCTTGCCATCGCCCAGAGGTACTTCCCAGAGGGCAAGGACTACCCAGTGAACCCTTACGCCCTCCTTTTAGCCATCCGGGAGGCTGAGCGGGGCCGCAGAGGATTCCCTTTGCGCATGCCTTAAAGCCAACTTTCTGCGAGTAATTTGGGGGAGGTGTCAGGAGGCCTCGGAAAGTACCCGTACCCTCCCCCTTATGTCTTAGAACCCACCAAGGAGATCGTAAAATGAGTTCCTCTGCATCTTCCTGTATATGAGCTCACTCTTCTTCAGTCCCTTTCCTCAAGTGCTTCTGTACGCTTTTTGGCCCATTCCACCATCTCCCTACTGTAACTTGGTGGAGCATATTTCAGGAATTTCCTGTATGCTTCTAAGGCCTTCTCATGCCGACCATCAGCCTCATAGGCACAGCCAAGGTTATAGTAGGCATTGGCGTATCCAGGATTGAGTTCTATCGCCCTTGTGAAATCAGCAATAGCTTTGCTGTAGCGCTTCTCGTTGTAGTAAGCAACACCTCGGTTGTTGTAGGCCTCGGCAAACTTAGGATTGAGCTTGATGGCTTTGCTGTAATCAGCAATGGCTTTATCGTAAGAGCCCTTATTGTCGTAGGCCATACCCCGATTGTTGTAGGCGAAAGCGTGCTCAGGATTGAGCTCAAGGGTTTTCGTGTAATCGGCGATAGCCTCATTGTAGCGATTCGTGATAAAGTAAAGATTCCCCCGGTTGTAGTAATAGTCAGCGTCCCCGGGACTAAGCTCAAGGGCCTTATTGTAATCGGCTAGAGCCTCTTCGTAGAGGCCCTTTTTCATATAGGCTATGCCTCGGCCGTTATAGGCCTCGGCGCCTGTAGGGTTAAGCTCAATGGCTTTGCTGTAATCAGCAATGGCTTCATCATAGAGACCCTTATTTTCGTAGGCCAGACCTCGGCTGTAGTAGGCCGAAGCGTACTTGGGATTGAGCTCTATTGCTTTCGTGAAATCAGCAACGGCCTGGTTGTAGAGGCCTGTATCATTATAAACAAGGCCGCGGTTATGGAATTGTAATTACTCCGAAAAATTTTGAGATAAGATAACATATAGAGCCTGAGTTTAAAAAGTTAATGGAGGGATAAAATTGTATTACTTTGCATATGGCTCCAATATGAATCATAATCAGATGAAAGAAAGATGCGGCGAAGGAAAGTTTAAGTTTATTGGAAGAGCTTATTTAAAAGGATATCTTTTTGCATATGTTGGTCATTCTGAATATAGAAAAGGAGCAGTTGCTAATATAATTGAAAAGGAGGATTCGGTGGTTTGGGGCGGATTATATGAAATAGATAGTGAATGTTTATGTAAATTAGATAAGTATGAAGGATGTCCTTGGGTTTATCAAAGGAAATTATTAACAGTTATTACCGATGACGGTAAAGAGTTTCAAGCTTATGTTTATCTTAGAAAAGACAGAATCCCAGGAAAACCATCAGAGGAATATTTAAAAATAGTGCTCAGTGGTGCGAAGGACTGTAATCTTCCTGAAGATTATATCGAAAAATTTTTAAAAGTTAAATAATTTCCTCCTCTGGAAGCGCAAGAACTGCTTCCATGGTTTGAACTTTGAGACCACGGGAGGTCTTTGCCTCAGAGAAGGGACTGTGGCTGGCAATGACCAAGAGAACACAAAAAACACAAAGAAAATTCTGACAAATTGCTTTTCCATTGTCTTTCCCCTCCTTTTGTCCACCCTATCCATTATAGCAGCATAGAGAAAAAAATGCCGCTGAGAATATTTTCTGCCTTTCCTAAGACGCAACCTTAGGGCAAAGACCTGAATTCTACTACTTTCAAGAAGAGGTTAAAAACCAGGGCTACTTCTGGGAGTTCCCAAAAAGATGTTCAGAGCCGTGAACAAAAGAACCCATTATTAGGTAGGAACCGTACGAAAGCGTTTAAAGCAGCTGAGGCAATGAGTAAGCAAGGAGTCACCTCACTACTTTAAGGCATGAAGATGATGCTTGAACCTTTCAATCCCACTATGGTGCGATTAGAACGAAAAGGGGATGGAGTTCATCACCCGCACGAGTTTCTTTCAATCCCACTATGGTGCGATTGGAACCAAGGATAAAATACCCTATTTATGCGGTTTTGTCAACCTGAAGTTGCGGCAAACCTCCGGTTTCCCAAAGGGGGTTTTCAGGGTGAGAGGGTCAAAACCCGCACCAATCCATCATTTGAGGCCATTTTTTCTTCCTGAAACTCCAAGGAGGTTTGCCGCAAGCTTAGACGTCTGAGGATGTGCTTCGTTGAGCCATTATGACAGAAGTGGTATACCAAACTCTGCAAAAATGCCCAAAAAGGGGGGAGGTTTGCCGCAAGGTTAGATGTCTAAGGATATGCATCATTGAGCCATTATGACAGAAATGGTATACCACGCGTCACACAAGGGAGAGAGGGCATTTTTGGGCTCCTAACACCGGGAAACGTTAAATTACCACCAGGCTCGCAGGGCTTTGTAAGGCTCCATGCCGACGAGGTGACGGATGAGTTTGTAAGCCTCAAGGCGAATGAGTTGCCGATACGAAACGTTTCTTCCGAGTTTACGATGTTTTACCGTTGTTTGAAGGCTTTCCTCAAAAGCACGAACGAATTTCTTGCAAGCCTCTTCCTTGAGAATGACTCCTTGTGCCTCACCGAGGGCTTCGCAATCACTTTCTTGTATTTCATTCCTGTTGATAAGTCTGAATATTAACCGGTCTACGATAAGAGGCTTAAAAATCTCTGCAAGGTCAAGGGCTAAGGAAAACCGTCTCTCTCCAGGTTCATGGAGATAACTTATCGTAGGATTGAGCTGGGTCACGTATATTTCTGAAAGGGTAGCAGCGTACAAAAGACTGTTGCCGAAAGAGAGAAGAGCGTTAAGGAAATTATTAGGTGGGCGGCGAACCCTTTTTTCAAAGGGTTCCTCAAGATTGAGAATTTTTGCAAAAGATCGGTAATAAGCCTCCCTTGCTCTTCCCTCTTCATGCATGAGCGCCTGGATATTCTCGCACGCTTCAAGACTTTGAACGCAATCCTCAACCGTTTGAATTGCTTTCTCCAAACCCTTCTCTCGAGAAGCATAGTACTCCATGTTGCGTCGAATGTGAAAGAGACTCCCGGCTACAAACTCTCGAGCAAGAGTAAGTCTCTTCGTACTGTCGAGATAAGTTTCAACCTGCCTTACAAGGAGATGACCACTAACATTCGTTTCCCGAGGGTAGAAACTCCCTGTGTAGAAGTCATAGTAATTAAAGCAATGCACAACTATTCCATTCTGACTCAAAAAGGAGAGAAGCCTCGTATTCAAATCGATTTCCCCAAAGAGGTATAGGTCGCGAACACTTTCGATTGGAATAGGATGGTGAATAGTTTTACCGTCCTCGCCTTCTTCTTCAAGGTACAATGTATTCTGCTTTCTTCGCAATCTTCCACTCCGGAAAATGTAGTAACTTTGAGACATTATTCATCCCCAGCAAAGCTCGGCATAGGCACATTGCCGACATAAGGAACTCTCTGTCGCCTGAGGAGGTATGGGGAGCGCTTCAATGTGCTTGATATCGCAGAGAGCCTCGAGAACTTTTTGTTCGGCCTCCGAAGAAAGGCAAACTTCCTCTTTCCTTCGCTCCTTGGGAAAGCGGATTTCCCCAGTGAACTCCCCAGCACCAATGTACTTGAGGTACAAAAGATAGTACATAATTTGTAAACGTGCAGCCTCTATGAGTTTGCAAGAATGCTTGATTTCGAGCACTTTTCCTTCAGGGTCAATAATGTCAACCTTTATCAGGTTATCAAGCAAAACCTCACGAACTCGCATCTCTCGATAAGCTTCCTCATGGAGAATTCTTCCTAAGGATACGCGGTCCGAAAGTGCCTCCATCCTCAACCCCTTAGAATAAAGCCACAGCTTTCGCTTGCAGACGACCCAGTAGTTAACTTTGATACCATTGGTGCGGAGGTTTTCGAACCCCTCTTCGAAGGAATCAAAGAAATGCCGCATCGATGTCCACCTCGTGAGGGAGAAGGCCCAGTGTTTCATCGTAGATTACGTCAGCCATAAGGACACCGTGTTTGAGACGTACAAGACGGCCTTTGTTGTTCAGCATATAGAATGTTCCAAGAGGAACGGGCACAAGCAACTGGTTGGCAAGAAGGTAATAGCCATTACGGATATACGTGTCGTATTCCTCGTACAGCTTGCGGGGTAGGATTTCGACGCTTTGAAAAAGTCCATAGAATTCCTCTAAACCCTTCTCAAGGTGAGTAAGTGGTCTTAGAATAGAGAGAATACCTTCAAAAGCCTCTCTGGCCCTTTCGTAGCGCTCCCTTTCTTTCTCTGTCCAACCACTGCGATACACTTTACGGACCCACTCACATGTTTCCAAGACGGTGAGTCGCTCCCCATCCTGAGGAGCACACTCAATCGTTTTACTAATCCACTCTTCGTTGTAGACGTACCTCAACCGCTCACGGTCGTAACGGAGAGCCACATGGACTTCTACACCCTCTTCATGCTCTCCGTAACGATTCACTCTCCCAAAGCGTTGGAGCAAGTCATCGACTGGGGCTACTTCCGTAAAGATAACGTCAAAGCTTACATCGAGGGAAACTTCTACAACCTGGGTGGCCACAAGCGCCCGTACGGTGACGTCTGGACGCTTTCCCTTGAGAGCACCAACTATGGCGCTCTCTCGGGATACACGATCCTTGTGGGTGAGGCGAGAATGGAGAAGGTGTACACCGTCGCACTGCTCCCGCATCCTCCTGTATATCTCCTGAGCTTGAGCCACTCTGTTGGCCACAACGAGAACTCTCTTACCCTGGCGAAGCATTGTAACGATGGAAGGCACCATATCCTCAAGAGAGGTATCATGCCATCTGAGGATGTGTCGAGCTTTTGTCAAGAAGTCTCTTGCCCAAAGACTATCCGTTTTAGCAGAGAGCTCAAAGGTCTCTACCGCTTCACCAAGAGTCTTTTGCAAGAGCTCCTTCAAAAACGGGGGGAACGTGGCGCTCATGAAAAGGAAGCGACCACCAATGTCCTTGAGAAACTCTACCATTGCACAAATGAGACCGACAACGTGAGCATCGTAAGCATGTATTTCATCGAACACAAAGAGCCCACCCACCATCTCACTGACGCCTATTTCGAAACGAGGAACCCCAAAAAGCCACTTAAGGAGTTGAAAAGGAGTGGTCACTTTTATCGGTTTGTGCACCAGGCGATTCAGTTCACTTTCAACCTTCGTCCTTCGTATCGCTTCCTCGTAGTCTCCTGTTGTTTCAAAGTGCCTCCGAAAGGCATAATCAAAGACCCGAGCATGAAGCGTGGCCACGCATGCTTTGCCAAAGAGGTTTTGCAGCGTATCCGCCATCGCTTCGATGCTCGCCTGATAAGGCAAGAGGTAGAAAATCCTTTCCCCTCCCTTTCGGTTACGGAGACTCCAAGAAAGGGCAGCATAAGTTTTTCCCGAACCCGTCGGAGCCTCAACGAAAGCGTGACCATCGTGGCAACCCACTTCACGTTGAAAAGGTCGTAAAGGAGGAAGCGTCGGCGAAGGAATCTGAGAAAGGAAACGCTTGATTCCAGCACTTACTGCGTGGTCAGCAGCCATGAGCCATCCCCTCGTAAGCAGCAGAATAAGCTGTTCCCGACTCTTGACAGAATCAGCAACAGCAAGCTTCTCCATTTGGCGTCCTAAGAATAGAGAGGGGAGAGGGAGATTTTCGAAACTCTCCGGAAAGGAAGCATGCCGCAACTCTTCGTGGCTCTTCCAGAAGTTTGCCAACCAGGGCCAAAATCGCTTCAACTCGTGCACCTTTTGCCGGAATTTCTCCTGCACCACACGGACAATTTCAGGGTCGGGCAAAGCCGTCACACCACAAGCTTGGCTGAGTTCCGGATGATTCAGATCACGATGGTGCGTTAAAACCGCTACAGCGGCCCAAGCAGACACGTCCTCGTCTCCCAATGCCGCCAAAAGAATGGCGGCTGATAGGACTTCATGGCGGAAATCCCAACGAAACTTCGGGTCTTGGAGTTCTCTCTGGAAACCTTCCGCTGCCTTCCCAAGGTCATGCGTGGTTGCTGCGATGATAAGGGCCCTCTTTAGCTTTGTGGCAAGTTCTTGTCCCAAAAGCATTTCCCACCATGGTGCATACGCAAGAGCAACTGCACGAACATACTCCGTAGCTTCTCTGAGGTGTTCGCCAAGGAAGACAGGAACCTCGCTGGATTTTGCTAAAGGCTCAGGTTCCGACAAGCATCCATTCTCTCCGGTACAGGACAAGCACCGTTCCCTGCTGCACATCTTGTACCAACCATCCGCCCCCCTGCTGTAACAGCGTTGGAAACCCCGCATCCACAACACCAAAAAGGTGCATCCGCAGTGGGCGCCTCTCAAGCAGAGATGGGAAAGCTATAGGCAAGTTGTGAACCCAAGCGGCAACGTTATTCTGCTTCAGAAGCTCGAAGGGAAGAAGAACACCACCCACCTCGCCTGAGGGAACAGGCGCAAGCGCTGTCGTGCCCACAGAGGCAACGTAGGCGACATCTTGTGTCCTCCCAAGAAGCAGGGTAAATCTGGGGCGATAGAAGGCCTGGGCCCAGTGAGGGGGAAGGTATATTGTGAGGCACGGCAAAAAGAGGAATTCTCGATTTATTACGTTTACGGTTTTCGGTGGAAGCTTGGGAAGAGGAACCTTACCCGGTTTTTCGCGCTCGATTTGGACAATTGTTTCAACATCTGTACCCTTGCCTTCGTAAGTACAACGGTAAGCGAGCCAGTCAACATCCCTTGGCGTAATCCATCTTCCAACCGCAGCTGAAATAAGCCCAAAAACGGTACACAGAGGAGGGACAGGGAGCGTGAGTTGATGGCTCACAAAGGAAGGAACGCGAAACGATGCAGTGTACGATGAGAGCTCTATGCGGACAGCTTGCAGCAAGATGCTCTCGTCCATTTCCCCTCGCCTCATCCAACTGTATGTGATAAGTTCCTCATAATGAACGGAACCTCTTGAGCTGCTTTCTCCAAAGCCTCTTTTGGAGTACCCGAGAAAACGGCAACTGGAAAACTCTCTATCGTCGCAAGCACTTCTTCTTCGTTAGCCAAGATACCTGGCCGACACCCAAAAAAGAGGGCTTTCCCTCCACTAGACTGCAAAAAACGGTCTGAGAAATCTTTGAGTACCGAATTGAGACGAGGTACGTCACAAACGACGCGTTCGTTGTTCTCATCGGGACGAAACAGGCGTTGGAAAGGAGCATTCCCACCATCGAGAAAACCGACGAGAACAACAACAGGCGCTACATCAGAAAGGTTTCGTGCAAGGTGAGCACCACCACGTAACCGAGCAAGAGCGCGGAGAACATCCTGCACCCTTTTTGCTCGTTCATGATCGGGAAGAGAAAACACCCGATTGTTCTCGGTATCCTTTATGAGGATTGCAGAATAAGCATGGGGCATATCCTCGGGTAGGTCATGCATTTCCCCAACCTCAAACCGCCCAACGTCCAAGAGAGCGATGGTAAAGACACCCTGAAGATAGGTCGTGTAGTTCTCTGACTCGAAGGGTACCGGATCTGCATCCGGAGGAAGGTTTCTCGAAAAGTGACCAAAATCGTTCGTAATAACGTTCGGAAGGACAGAGATGAGAAGGCTGTTCTTGAGTGGTGAGACTCGCCGATACGTACCCGTCGCTCCCTCCTCTCCCTCCTGTTGCCTCCCTCGAGAACGCTTTCGTGCTGCCATGTATCCGAAGAGGTCATCCTCTTCGTAAGCGATTGGGTCACCTTTCGTGTACGCACTCTTTGCTTCGCGGATTACATCGCTTGGTTTCCAACCAAAATCCTCGTAGAGAACCTCACGCCACCAACGACGCCAGGCTTGTCCAGAGACATAGGGGTACCGCACTCTCCCGGCGTATATTTTTTTCACCACGACAGCATTATCCACCCGCACACCCTCTGCCTGTCCTGCGTTGTTTAAGGCAGCTCCGTTTGCCTCAATCAGAATTGCACCAGTAACGACAGGATACGCCATACTCTACACCTCCTCTTCCTGGGGAAGCACATCCCTGGCACGGTCAAAAAGGAACGCCATAAGGTAATCCCGCAGAAGCCAGAGACGGTGCTGATTATCGAAAGGAACAAGGAACACAAAATCGGCAAAACTCAACGCACCTTGCTGCACAGCCAAGAGGTACACTCGGCGCACTCCTTCTGCAGTCTTAGCTGTCCGTAGCTGTCCTATCCACTTGGATGGGTTGGACAATTGAGAGAGAAGACGAGTTCCTATATCCTGAACACGTTGTACGGTTGTATCCGACGTGAGAACAGGAATGTTCCCAAGGGGTTGGAAAGTTTCACCCTTTTCCCGGCAGCGCTGCCACTCATACACTACGGCTAAAACTATGTCTCTTGCCTCAGAACAAGAAGTGTCATCATTTGGCGGAAAGAGGGCATAGAATTCCTCGCTCTTCAGGAAACCTTCACGAACATAGTTAAGGAAAATGCCATACAAATCGCGATAATGAGCGGTCTTAAGCTCATTGATACGCTTTTTGCTGTCACCTGTTTCTGCAAGCATCATGCCTAACCGCTCGAGGATAGAGAGCTTCTCTACGCTCATTTTCCTTACCTCCTGAAGGTAGAGCCTGTGACCAAACCATCCACCAGCAAGCTTCCAAGTTTCGTTATCAAGGCACCGCTTAATAAGGTCCTCTTTTTGCATCATCCGATGCGCAACCTCTTGAACAAAACTCGCACGCTCTTTCCACTCTTGTTTGGGGAGATTTTCGGGGATGAAGAGCAGTTCCCTCCAAAACCGACGGAAGGCCGTAAACGAATGCACCTGCAATTTTGCCAGAAAGACAAGGAAATCATTCGGTATCTGTACGGCACGAATGTATCCACCTTGATTGTCATTCGAGAAAACGTACGCCGTAGTTGGCAGAGGCTCTCTATAAACTGTGCTCAGTTCATGGGGAAATGTATCGAGCAACTCGCACAAAACATACGCTACCGTACTATCCTCACCCACTGTCTCCCAGCTCCCATAGAAATCCAGGGCCTTGTTCTGAGCAATTGCAGCATTGCAGTGGTGCCATCCATATTGCTCAGCGATTCTCGCCGCAACAGGCAAAGAATGGGTATGAAGAATCCAGAGACGACCACCAGCTCTCATGACAGAAAAGGGCAGGAAACGAAGGGCAAAGGCACAAAGCCCACAAATCTGCACACCCCAAGAGAAAGCTGGATAGAAATTCACGATGCCACCGAGGAGTGGCATTTTATCCTTGCGGATGAAAGTGGTGCTTTCCTCAGGGGTGAACCGCCCGCAGAACATACAAATAGCCTTTCCTTCTTGCGTAAGGCATATTTGGGCACGATGGAGGTCGAGCTTGAGCGATTCTCGAAGCCGCTCTTTGGCTTTGCAAAGAACTTCCTGCCATTCAGGAATGACTGGATTCGTACTCAAAAGAGCACGCACATCTCTGCGCTTGCCCCCAACTTCTACAAGAAACGGGGCAGGATTGACGATTTCGCTGTTTGGGAAAAGCTTCGAGAGAGGGCCAGAAACAAAAGCTCTTTCAACTCCGATACCAAGGGCCTGATCGCTGAGGAGAACACTTTGAAGCTTTGCGCTTGCCTTTTCCAAGTCCTCCGGTTCGATATCTTCAAGACTTGAAACCCTCAAAACAGCTGCAAGAGCAGCCAGTCCCGCGTCCACAAAGGGGTTTCCTGTCCAATGCATGCGATGCACACACATCACTCCGGGGAATGGTCAAAAACTGTCATTTCACCGACTACCGGTGAAGCATACAAGAGTCTTTTTGCCTTACCATGGAGTGCATGGGCAATACTAAGATACATCCAAACAGGAGCTTGGCCCGTAAGCACCACCTCTTTCCCATTTCCAACAAGTTCACATACCTGTTCAACGTAGCGAGAAAGCTCCTCAACCTTTGCTGTCCCTTCATAGAGTGTGCTTAAATCTACCACGATGCGGTTTCCCTGAAGGGATCCTCCAGGCGAATCGTCAAGAAGCTTTCGAAAGCCTTGGAGCAAGTCCCGCGTTCTCCCTTCGAGGTTCTTTATGCTCTCTACCGTTCCTTGCAGCCAGCAATGGGCCAAAGTGTTGCGTATGTCGGGAATTTGACTCCAGATATCGATGATGCTCTGACTCTCCGGTAACGCACAGAACCACTCGGGGAGTTTTACCTCTTCGCCTCTGCACTTACGTTTTGCTGCTCCCAAGACGTTTTCTTCAACCTCCAAGCGCGTGTTACGGTCAAGCCAATCCCCACTCCCTCGCCGGAAAATGACGTAACTGATAACCCACTCTCGAGCCAGAAGTACTGCTTGGAGGGTAAGTCCTTTATCCAAGAAGTACTCGATGAGATTGAGTTGCTTACACAAATTCTCTTTGTCGAGGCGATTAGGATTATCATAAGCAAACTGCTCTACCAAATCCTTCAGTTGCGTAAGGATAACGCCGAACGGTTTAACCCAACGTTCCACCTCCGGGGCTACCTCCTCGAGAATGTCCCTGAGTTTCCATGCTTGGTCCATAACTCCTCGAGGGTGGGAAAGGGCGAGAAAACGGGAGAGGTTCAAAAGCCCCCCAGCAAGAGGAGATTTGAGTCTTCTTGGTAATTCAGGCGTTTCTTTTTCCCTCCACGCGCTATCGTGTACTGCCTTAACTTTCTCAGCAAGAAAAGTGGCATCGCCTCGTTCCAGAAAAAACTCGACCCCACTCAACCAATCAAGGAGGTCAAGAAGAATTATGAGGTCAAGAATCGGCGCATCGTTGCCCTTTCCAGTGAACACTCCGTAAACGATATGTCGTATCGTAACTCCCTTTGTCCTCCGCAAGTACGCTGCAGCGGTGAAAGCCAGCAGAGGGATTGACCGAAAAGCATGGGTTATATCAAGGAGCAGTTCATCATTGTCCTCCACGATTGCTGTGAGGTTGTTGAAAATCTCCCATAGTTCTCTTTCCGACTTTCCTTCCGGGATATCCACAGGCTGCATGAGGCTGCCAAGGCGATCTCCGAGTATGCGGAAATTCTCGCAGGACTTAACTTGCGGTGTCACGAGGACAAAGAGACGTTCGGGACGGAAGAGCTGTACCACCGCCTCCGGAAAGAGGTGCGTGACGTACTTTTTCTCCTGCCACGTGTACACCGCTTCTTCGTAAGAGCCCGTTCCCAAGAAGGAGATGGCTTTCATCTACTCCCCTCCTCTTACCTGGAGTATGCCATAACTTTCTCCTTCACACAATAGGGTGAATGCCTAAAACGTATAGGGTAAATAGCCCATAATGTCTTCCATGGGCTTCGTTGAGCTGATATACCATTTCTGTCATAATGGCTCAATGATGCGTATCCTTAGACATCTAACCTTGCGGCAAACCTCCCCCCTTTTTGGGCATTTTTGCAGAGTTTGGTATACCACTTCTGTCATAATGGCTCAACGAAGCACATCCTCAG
>JANXBI010000044.1 GCA_025060675.1 Candidatus Caldatribacterium sp. | reverse complement strand
TCAACGGGACGACATAAAGGAAGTGAGCGTTCTTATGACTCCTAAGGAGAGATTCTATGCCTGTTTGGATGGTGCGGTGAATAACAAGGTGCCGGTTCTTGCCTATCACTTTCTCCTTCCAAGGGGGGAGCTTGAGCGGAGGCTCCGTGAAGTTGGTTGTGGTCTCCTTGTTGGCGTTCCTGTTTATGAACTCGTATTTCCTCCTCAGATTATTCTTGAAGAGGTACACCGATGGAACCACGGGGAGAAAGTGATAGTGCGGACGTACAACACCCCTCTTGGGTCATTGAGGGAGGTGGTCACCCTTAGTCCGTATGGAAGTGAGTGGCGACGGGAACACTTAATCCAGTGTGCCGAGGACTATAAGATTCTCGTGTATCTTCTTGAAAACGTAACTTTCAAGGAGAAGATTGAGGATTTTGTCTTCGCCCAGTCTGAGATTGGGGACGATGGTATTGTAGTGCCTATGTTACCCCTTTTTGAGCGTTCTCCCTTTCAAAAAGCACTCGTCGACCTTGCTGGTCCAGAACGGCTTCTTCTTGACCTTTATGATCGACCCCAGCATGTTGAAGCGCTCATAACGTGTCTTACGGAGAGATTTGAAGAGGCTTTGCGTATTTATCGAATGCTTCCAGAGCGGCGCATTTTCTGGTGGGTAGATAATGTCACCGCAGATTTCACGACGCCACAGCTTTTCCGTTCCTTTTGTCTCCCTATATACGAGAGGTACCTTGCTCCTCTTCGGGAGGAAGGCATCATTTGCATGGTGCATCTTGATGGGAAGCTGAAGGCGCTTTGTGAGCTTATTCGGAAGGCTCCCATCGATGTTGTGGAGTCCTTTACCCTACCAGAGCAAGGGGGCGATTTGAGTCTTGAGGAGGCACACAGTGTCTGGAGCGATAAAGTCATCGCTGCGAACATTCCTGCAAACTTGGCCTATCGCGAGAGAGAAGAAATTGCGGTGTTTTTCCGGGACCTTTTAGAAAGGAGGTGTGTAAAGGGAAAATTTATTCTGGAGCTCAGCGAGGACGTGCCTCGCGAGTCTTTGCCTAAGGTGATGGCTACGCTGTACGATGTTTTACGAGAGGGGGGTTTCTGATGCGTAGAGCCGTATTACTGGTGATGCTTAGTATTTTTGCCGTGTTTTCCTTTGACTCTGTGGGAGCCCAGGAAGAAATTACTATATCCATGTGGACACACGACTACCTATACGTAGAGTTCTTCACACGGCGTGGAGAAGAGTGGGCTGCTATGTATCCAGAGTACAAGATCAAGTTTGATTTTACGCAAATCCCTTATGACCAGCTCTGGCCCAAGATTTTAACCGCTCTCGCAGCAGGCAAGGGTGTTCCTGACCTTATTGGCATCGAGATCAACGCCTTTTCTCGTTTTATGAAAGGAGATATAGCTGAGAAAACCCTGGTTGATCTGACGCCTTTCATTGGCGGAGAGAGGGATAAGTTCCTGCGTTGGGAACCCTACATGTACAAGGGGAAAATTTATGGCGTTGAAAGCGCTCTGTGCCCTGTTGTTTTCTACTACCGTAAATCGGTTTTTGATCAAGCTGGCATTCCGACACCCATCAATACATGGGAAGAATTCTTCGAAGCCGGTCGAAAGTTGAAGGAAAAAGGATACTACATCGCAGCTGTCGAGAGTAG
>JANXBI010000053.1 GCA_025060675.1 Candidatus Caldatribacterium sp. | reverse complement strand
CATGACATCAAGGAAACGTCCAACCATTAAGGATATTGCCCGTCTCTCAGGATTTTCCGTTGGGACGGTCGACCGGGCGCTCCATGGGAGGCCAGGCATTCATCCTGAAACCCGCAGAAAGATTCTTGCCGTAGCGCGGGAACTGGGGTACGAAACGAATCAGGTCGCAAGCGTCCTGTCGAGGAATACTTCAGTTGTCCTTGCCGCCATTTTCCCCCGGGAACTCCACTACTTTTACGACGATGTTCGAAGGGGTTTTTCTGATGCAGTGGCTCAGCTCCGTGATTTTCGGGTTCTTCCTTATGTCCGCGAAGTAGAGGCTTTGGGGAGAGGCGAAGAGGAAATCCTTGAAGAACTCCTCCAGGAGGATATTAGTGGACTCATTCTCGTCCCGGGACATCGGAGTCGTCTCAACACGTACATTGATCGATTTGCCGAGCGGGGTGTTCCTACAGTTACCGTTTCCACCGATGCACCAGGGAGCCGGCGTCTGAGTGCAGTGTACGTGGACCCGAGGAAAAATGGAGAGCTTGCTGGAGAACTTATGGCCCGCTTCTTGAGGGGTGAGGGGTCTGTAGCCGTTATGGTGGGTTCCCTGGAAATTGAAGACCACTTGCAAAAAGTTCAAGGCTTTTCCGCTTCCTGGGAACGTCTCACGGGGAAAAAGGTGTTCCATGTGTTCGAAAACGAAGAAAGAGAGGATCTCGCTTATGAAAATGCTTTGCTGGCCTTGAGAACCATTCCTGACCTCCGTGGGATGTACGTTGCCACGGCGAATTCACCGGCGGTGTGCCAGGCTCTCGAGGAGTGGGGGTGTTCTGGTGGTATCGTGGTGGTGGCTACGGACCTTTTCGCCACCATGGTACCGTATCTGGCAAAGGGGGTGATACAGGCCACAATATTTCAAAACCCATACCGTCAGGGTTTTGAAGCGGTGATGCTCCTTTTTCGTTTTCTCCTTGGGGGAGTGACACCGCCTGTGTGCCGGTACCTTGAGCCTATTGTAGTGATGCAGAGTAACCTGACATTTTACCTTTCAAAGGAGGGAGAAGGATGAAACAGGTCCTTTTGACTGGTGCTGTACTGTTCTCTGTGATGGTTTTCTGTGTCGCGGCTTGGGCAGTGGATCTTGTGGTCTGGTCCTCTCCGGACAATGCCGATGCTCTCCATGAACTTGCGGCAAACTTCATGGCGAAGAATCCCGACATACGGATTGAGGTAACCCCCTTTTCCTGGGAAGTGCTCTACCCACGAATCCTCCAAGACCTTACAAGTGGAGCGGGATCTTTTGATGTTACTACCTGGGACCTTATGACTGCTGGAGCCATTGCTCCAGGAATGCTTGACCTTGATGCCTTTGCAAAGGAGCATCCAGAGCTTGTTGATCCGAATTTCGACGATGCCGATTTCATTCCTACAGCGCGGTACGTTTACGGTTTCTGGAAGGATAAGCGTATCGGATATCCTTTCTACGGTGCGGCAATGTTCTTCTTCTACCGAAAGGACCTCTTCAATGACCCTCGGCTCCAAGAGAAGTTCAAGGCTCAGTATGGAAGGGATCTTACGGTTCCCAAGACCTGGGAAGAAGCGAAGGAGGTCGCCAAATTCTTTACCAAGAAATTTAACCCTGATTCACCCACGGAGTATGGCATTGCCCTCATGTTCCCACGTACCCATACGCTCTTTTACATGTACCTCAACTTCTTTGCCCCGTACCGGAGGAGCAAGGAAGGCATTGCCAAATTCGGCAATGTGGACCTTGACTGGGGTGACTACTTCACTGCCGATGGGCTTCCTGCGTTCAACTCCGAGGAAGGCGTTCGGGCACTCCAGGATATGATGGACCTTATGCAGTACGCTCCAGACCCCCTTGGCTCGGATTACGGAGAAACTTTGGAAGCCTTTGGAAAGGGTATCGTGGCTATGGTGCCTCAGTGGACCGCGTGCTTAGCAAGCTGGAAGGAGTCACCAGTTCTGCAGCCTTTTGAGGAGAAGGTTGGGATTGCCGTAATGCCTGGGGGAGCTCCGGTAAGTGGTGGATGGGGTCTTGGGATTAACGCCGCCTCGAAGAACAAAGAAGCTGCTTTCCGTTTCATCCAGTACGCCACAAGCAAAGAAGGGGACAAAATCCAGTGGCTTAAGTATCGTATCGGTCCAACCCGCAAATCCGTCATCGAAGATCCTGAGGTCCTTGCCGATTCCCCATGGCTCAAAGAGGTGTACATTGCCTCCCTTGAAGGCGCTTCCCACCGCCCCCGAATTCCTGAGGAACCCCGCCTTGAAGATATCCTTGTTGGAGCACTTTCTGAGATTCTCCTTGGACAGCAACCAAACGCTATTGAGACGCTTAATCAGGTGGCCGAAGAATGGAAACGGATTCTTGGGAAATAGGGTAAGGGGCGCTTGCGCGCCCCTTTTTGGAGGCCGCTATGAAAAGGGGAAGGCAGAGGAAGTTCGTAGGTTTTCTCATGATTCTCCCCCTCCTTGTAGTGCTCCTTGGCCTTACCATGTACCCTTTTGGGTACATGGTGTACATGTCCTTTTTCCGGTACTCTCTTGCTTCTTGGGAGAAACCCCAGTTCGTTGGCCTTTCGAACTACCGGGATGTTTTCCGGGATCGCACCGCAACCTCAAGCATTGATTTTACCCTTCTCCTCCTTGCGGTTGCGGTACCTTTAGAGATACTCCTTGGTTTGGCCATCGCTTTTCTCCTTCGGGATACTTTTGGGGAACAGGTGTTCCGGAGCGTTCTGCTCATCCCCATGATGGTTCCTGCAGTGGTTGCAGGGATTGCCTGGAAGATGTTGTACAACTTCGAGTTTGGGCCCATCAACTACTTCCTCTCTCTCCTTGGTTTTCCCAAAGTTTCCTGGCTCGGGACGTGGGCTTTTGCCCGACTCGGGGTCATTCTCATCGATGTGTGGCAGTGGACACCTTTCGTGTTCCTTGTGCTCTACGCGGGATTGCAATCCCTCCCTCGGGACATCGTGGAGGCGAGCCTTGTGGATGGGGCAAGTGGCTTTGCGGCATTCCGCTACATTGAGCTTCCCCTTCTGCGCCCTCTCCTTTTTGTCGTTCTCATTATTCGGGTCATTGATGCCCTGAAGATTTTCGACATCGTGTACATGGTGACCTTTGGAGGTCCTGGCTCAAGCACCCACTCTTACAGTTTCTACATCTACAAAGTCGGCATTTCCTTCGGGTGGGATGTTGGGTATGCTTCGGCTCTGAGCGTTCTCCTCCTTGGGGCAGTGATGCTTCTTGTAAATCTCCTCATTCGGGTATTGCGTCTTAAGGAAACCCTTGGGTTTTAGGAGGGTAGGTATGCGGTGGTTTTCCAGTGTGGTGAGAGGTATCCTTGTAGCGGTGGTCCTTTTCTTCTTTCTTTTCCCGGTGTACTGGCTTGTGACGACAGCGTTTAAAAGGAGTGAGGAGTGGTTCACCTGGCCCCCGACTTTCTGGCCTTCTTCATGGACTTTGGGGAATTTCATGGGGGTGGAAGGGGGATTTTTCGGGAGTGCTACAACCGCTATCGTCACCATTACGCCGTACCTCAGGAATAGCATTGTTGTAGCCCTTTTTGTAGCACTTCTTACGACGCTTATTGCTGCTCTTGCGGCTTACGCGATATCCCGTTTTAAGGTTGGGGGTATGCGTTTCGTTTCCTGGGTGATGTCTGTCCGCATGCTTCCACCCATTGCTTCGGCTTTGCCGCTTTATGTCATTTTTTCGCGCTTGCGACTTATCAACACCTGGTGGGCACTGATTCTTGCGCATCTTGTCATTACCGTTCCGTTCGGTACCTGGATTCTCATCACCTTCTTCAATGAAATTCCCCGAGAGCTTGACGAGGCTGCCTTTGTGGATGGAGCAAGTGTGGGTCAGTGCTTTGTTACAATCGTTCTCCCTCTTGCGGCTCCGGGACTTGCTGCGGTGGCCACGCTCTCTTTCATCCAGAGTTGGGGTGAATTCCTCTTGAGTCTTGTTCTGACCACGGGGAGAGAGGCACAAACTCTTCCCCTTTACCTTGGGCGTTTCATCACTGGCTGGCGCATCGCTTGGGGGCCCCTCTCAGCAGCAGGTGTTGTCACTATGCTCCCAGTGGTAGTCTTTTCTCTCTTAGCTCAACGGTACCTAGTGCGTGGTCTCACCTTTGGTGCGGTGAAAGGATGAAAGGAGGATGTTCGATGACTTCGCGAGAACGGGTATGCCAAGCCCTCTCTCATAGGGAACCCGATAAGCTCCCTCTGGATCTTGGAGCAACACTTGTCACTGGTATTCACGTCTCAAGCCTCCACAAGCTCAAGGTTGCCCTTGGGCTCATTCGCCCTGAGGATCCAGTGAAGGTCATTGACCCTTTTCAGATGCTTGGGGAAGTGGACGACGAGCTCCGGAAGGTTCTTGGAATTGACACCGTTCCTCTCATGTCGCGCAAGAACTTCTTTGGCTTTCAGAACGAAAACTGGAAACCCTGGACGTTCTTTGATGGAACGCCCCTCCTTGTGCCTGAGAAGTTCAACACTGTACCGGATGCGGAAGGGAATATCTACCAGTACCCTCAAGGTGACACGTCTTGTGCTCCTTGTGCCAAAATGCCTAAGGGGGGATTTTACCACGATGCCCTCATTCGCCAAAAACCCTTTGATGAGCAGAGCCTGCGGGTTGAAGACCAGATTGAGGAACACACCCTACTCACCGAAGAAGAACTCCGTTACTACGAGGAGGAGGCAAAGAGGCTCTACGAGGAGACCGATTATGCCATCGTCTTTTCAGGAGTGCCGGGGACAAACCTTGGCGACATTGCCTTTGTTCCTGGGCTCTCCTTGAAAGACCCTAAGGGTATTCGAGACGTTGAAGAATGGTACGTGTCCTTGGTGACCCGCCAATCTTTCCTTGAAGAGGTCTTTGCTCGGATGACTGAGATAGGCTTAGAGAACCTCAAGATGTTCCATCAGGCGGTGGGTGACCGCATTCAGGTTATCGTCATCTCTGGAACCGACTTTGGGTCACAAACTGGTCCCTTCATTGCCCCGGAAATTTACCGGAAGCTCTTTAAACCCTTCCACACGAGAATGAACGCCTGGATCCACAAGCACACAACTTGGAAAACTTTCATCCATACCTGCGGCTCGGTCTATGAGCTTCTCCCTGACCTCAGGGAGGCAGGCTTTGACATCCTCAATCCGGTGCAAATTTCTGCAGCCTCTATGGACCCAGAGACCCTCAAGCGGGAATTTGGAGACCACTTCACCTTCTGGGGCGGGGGGGTAAATACCCAGAGGACTCTCCCCTTTGGGACGCCCGAGGAAGTTCGAGAGGAAGTCCGGAGGCTCATTGAGATTTTCAAAAAGGACGGAGGCTTTGTTTTTGCTGCTGTTCACAACATCCAGGCGAATATCCCAGTGGAGAACCTTCTTGCCCTTTTTGAGACGGTCAACGAGTACCGGTAGATGCGGTTCGGGTTTTGAGCTCTTCGGGGGAAATGCCAAGGATTGCTGCTGCTTTCTCGTAGTCGAAACCAGTGTACTCAAGGACCTGGGCGATGTATTCTTCTTCCATTTCCCTTAAGGTTTTCCACCGGTGCTCTCCAGGAGCCTCGAAAATCTGCAAGTCGTCGACGCCGATGATGTCATCTTGGGTAAGAATAATCGCTCGCTCAAGGACGTTGTCAAGTTCCCGGATGTTCCCCGGCCAGTGGTACTTGCGAAGCATCCGCATCGCTTGGGGGGAGATGCCTCGGATTTTCTTGTGGAGCTTGCGGCAGTGTCGGGCAATGAGATAGTCGCAAAGGAGCGGAAGGTCTTCTTTCCGTTCTCGTAGGGGTGGCAGGTGTATGGGGATAACGTTGAGTCGATAGTAAAGGTCTTCCCGAAACGTTCCCTCCCGGACGGCACGCTTAAGGTCGCGATTTGTTGCCGCGATAACCCGTACGTCTACGGTAATAGGTGTTGTCCCGCCGACTCGCTCAAACGTTCGCTCTTGGAGAACTCGCAGGAGCTTCACCTGCATAGCGGGACTCATTTCACCGATTTCATCGAGGAAAATCGTTCCCCCATCGGCAAGTTCGAATTTCCCCGGCTTTCTCGTATAGGCACCGGTAAACGCACCCTTTTCGTGGCCGAAGAGTTCGCTCTCTAAGAGGGTCTCGGTGATGGCACCGCAGTTCACGACCACAAAGGGGCGGTCTCTTCGGTTGCTCTGGTAGTGGATGGAACGGGCGAGGAGCTCTTTCCCCGTGCCGCTTTCACCACAGATAAGGACAGTCGCATCGGTCTTAGCCACAAGCTGTGCAATTCGCATGACTTCCTTCATTTTCGGAGATTCACCGATAACGCCTTCGAAGTGGAACTCCTCTTGGAGCTCGGAGAGGAGATACGCCTTTTCCCGGCGGAGTTGCTCCACCTCCAAGGCTCGGGCAACAGCGTTACGGAGCTCTTCAATTTTGAAAGGCTTGGTGATAAAATCGTATGCCCCGATTTTCAGGGCCTCTACAGCGTTATCGACGCTCCCATAGGCGGTGATGACGATGACTGGGACGTTCGGATCTTCCTTTTTCATCTCCTGGAGCACTTGGAGACCGTGCATCTCAGGCATACGAAGGTCAAGGAGGACAAGGTCAAAGTCACGAGAACGGAATTTCTCTAAGGCTTCTCTTCCAGTATGAGCGACTTCAACGAGCATTCCATCGGCTCGAAGCATTTCTTCAAGCATTTCAGCCATGAGTGGTTCATCGTCGGCAACAAGGACCCGAAACACTGGCATACCTTTCGCCCCCTCTCCTTATATAACCACCCTGGGGAGAGAAATGCAAGGGGAGAAAATATGGTACAATCCTGCAAGAAGCCTCTGGAGGTGAGGGAGGGAATGGAATACTTCCTCGGGATTGATGTGGGCACAACTGGATGCAAGGTTGTCCTTATCGATGCGGAAGGTGAGTTGAGAGGGAAGAGCGTTGCCGAATATCCTCTGTACACCCCTCGTCCAAACTGGGCAGAGCAAAACCCAGAGGACTGGTGGCAAGGAACTCTGCAAGCGCTCAAGAAGGTCTTTGAGGTCTCTGGGGTGAACCCAAAGGACGTCTCAGGTATTGGTCTCACTGGGCAGATGCACGGTTCGGTTTTCTTGGACGAGAAGGGGGAAGTGCTGCGCCCTGCGATTCTCTGGTGCGATCAGCGTACTGCTCGAGAGTGCCAGGAGATGACTGAGCGGGTGGGATTTGAACGTATCATGCGAATCAACTGCAATCCGGTGCTTCCAGGTTTCACCGCTCCTAAGATTCTCTGGGTGAAGAACAACGAGCCCGAGGTGTATGCAAGGATTGCCAAGGTGCTCCTTCCCAAAGATTATGTGCGTTTCCGCCTCTCTGGGGAGTTCGCTACCGATGTGTCTGATGCTTCAGGGACGTCACTCTTTGACGTCCCCAAAAGAACGTGGTCCTTGGAACTCATTCAGGCCCTTGATTTTTCCCCTTCCTGGTTCCCACCTTCCTTTGAATCTCCAGAAGTTACTGGTCGCTTGCGGAAGGACGTCGCCAGTGTTCTGGGTATGCGGGATGATGTTGTCATCGTTGCCGGAGGCGGAGATAACGCTGCGGGAGCCATTGGTACAGGCATTGTGAAACCAGGCCTTGTCTCGGCAAGCCTTGGAACCTCGGGAGTGGTCTTTGCCTTCAGCGACGAAGTTCGGGTTGACCAAAAAGGGCGGGTACACACCTTCTGCCACGCAGTCCCGGGTAAGTGGCATGTCATGGGGGTGATGCTCTCTGCTGGGGGATCGCTCCGTTGGTTCCGGGATGTCCTGGGTCTTGAGGAGAAGAACTTGGCACTCCTCCTTGAAAAGGATGCCTATGAGCTCTTGAGTGAAGAGGCGGAAAAGTCTCTCCCTGGGGCGGAAGGACTCCTCTTTCTTCCTTATCTCACTGGAGAACGGACACCGCATGCGGACCCCTTTGCGCGGGGTGTCTTTTTTGGCCTCACTCTGAAACACCGGAAAAATGACCTTGTGCGAGCAGTTATGGAAGGAGTCACCTTCGGCATGCGGGACTCCTTTGAAATCATCAAGGAGATGGGTATCCCTGTTGAGGAAGTCCGAGCCATAGGAGGAGGAGCGCGAAGCCGTCTCTGGCGGAAAATCCAGGCGTCGGTGTACCAGGTACCGCTTTTTGGGGTAAAGGTGGATGAGGGTCCGGCATTTGGGGCGGCGCTCCTTGCCGCTGTTGGAAAGGGGGCTTTCCGGAATGTTGAAGAGGCCTGTGCAAAGGCCGTAGCAGTCACCGACAAAGTCCTCCCAGATGATGATCTTGTGGCTCGGTACGAGCGCCTTTACCGTATTTGGAGAGACCTCTATCCAGCTCTGGCACCTTTTTACCGGAGAATTGCTGAGTGGGGTGAGTAGCTTGGTCTCTCTTGACAAAAAAGCGATATGTCTTGGCGAGCTTCTCATCGATTTTGTCTCTACGGTAAGCGGTGTGGCCTTGAAGGATGCTCCAGGGTTTGAGAAAGCCCCTGGTGGGGCTCCAGCAAATGTTGCCGTGGGACTTGCCAAACTCGGGATTGAAACGTATTTCATCGGGAAAGTCGGGAAGGATGCGTTTGGAGAGTTCCTTCGGGAGACCCTTGCACGAAACGGCGTCCATACGAAGTTCCTCACCATGACTGAGAAGGCCAAGACTACTCTGGCTTTCGTCTCTCTCACCAAGGAAGGAGAGCGGGATTTCGTGTTCTATCGAGACCCAGGAGCGGATACGCTCCTTGACCAAAGCGACATTGACGAAGAATGCTTCCGGGGAAGTGGGGTATTCCATTTTGGGTCGATCACCATGACCCATGAGCCCTCCTGTAGTGCAACTCTCAAGGCTCTGGGGCTTGCACAGAAGTATGGGTACCTTATCTCTTTTGACCCGAACTTGCGACTGCAGCTTTGGAAAGAGCCTGAAGAGGCACGTTTTCGAATGCGTCAGGGTGTTGAGAGGACTCATATCCTCAAAGTCAACGAGGAGGAGGCTTGTTTCATCGCTGGAACCGGAGACCTTGAGGAAGCTTTGGCCTTTCTGCGGGAGCGTTACCACGTTCCTCTCATTGCTGTGACCTTGGGGAAAAGAGGATGTCTTATCCTCTGTGGGAAGGAGCGCCTTGAGGTCCCTGGGTTCTCGGTAGCCACGGTGGATACCACTGGAGCAGGGGATGGTTTTGTGGCAGGACTTCTGAGCTCGCTCTACATGTTCTGGGGGGACATTCGCGATGGTCGAGAAATCCCCCGGGATGTTCTCTACCATGCGGCTCGTCGAGCAAACGCCGTAGGTGCGTTGACGACAACGAAAAAGGGTGCTATTCCTGCTTTGCCGACACAGGAAGAAGTTGAGGTTTTCCTTGAGGGTCAAGTTGCATGATTTTTGTGGTTTGTGTGAATCCGGCGCTGGACAGGTTGCTGGTTCTTGAGGAGATTGTCCTTGATGAGGTGCATCGAGCCCGGGAGGTTACGGTAACTGCCGGGGGGAAGGGCGTGAACGTGGCGCGGGCGATACATACTGTGGGTGGGAGAGCGAAGTTGCTCCTTTTCCTAGGGGGGAAGGTGGGGGACATCGTCGAAGAATGCCTCAGCAAAGAGGGTCTTGAATACCTCGTCTTTCCTGTGGATACAGACACCCGGATTACGACAGTGCTCCACGAGGAGAGGGTCAAGCGCCACACGGTTATTAATGAACCAGGCCCCCTTGTTCCTTTAAAGGCGGCCTCTCTCCTTCTTGATTTTCTTGAAGCCCGCCTTAGGGAGGGTGATTACCTCATTCTTTCTGGATCCCTCGCCCGAGGGATGCGTCTTGACTGGTACGCAGAATGTGCTAAAAGGGGGTGCCTAAGGGGAGCAAAGGTCATCGTAGATACCTCGGGAGAACCCCTAAGGAGAGCTTTGCAAACTCCCCTCTTTATGGTAAAACCAAACGCGAGGGAGGCAGAGGAAGTCCTCGGTTTTCCCATCCAGTCTCTCGAAGACAAACTCAAAGCCGTAGCGCTTTTTGAGGAAAAGGGTGTAGAGTGTGTTGTTCTCTCTGACGGCCCTCGGGGGATTGTTGCAGGGTATCAGGGGAGACGTTGGCTTGTCCGCTTACGAGAAGCGTTTCACGGAGAGTACTTCATTGGCTCAGGAGATACCCTTGTTGGTGCCATGGTCTTTCGCCTTTCTGAAGGAGCTCCGTTCGTGGATGCTCTTCGCTTTGGGACGGCTTGTGGCTTAGCAAATACCTTTGTGAGAGGAGCTGGGATTTTTGACCTGGCGATGGTCCGACGGTGTGAGGAAGTCGTTCTTGTGGAGCCGATTCTCTGATGTGGGGAGGTTGAGGCAATGGACATCGTTGTGCGAGGGAAAAACATTGAGATTACGGAGTTTATCCGGGATCACGTAACAAAAAAGCTTGCCAAACTCGAGCGCTTCTTCAAACGTATTCTCGATGCCACAGTGCATTTCTACGAGGAACGTGGCCGTATCCGGGTCGAGGTGACCATGACAGCAAGTGGTGTCGTCCTCCGAGGGGAGGGAGAGGGTCCAGACTGGAGGACAGCCTTTGACGAGGTCCTTGACAAACTCGAGCGGCAGGTAAAGCGTCACAAGGAGAAGCTGGAGCGAAAGGGGCTCTTGAGGAAAGAGGAGCTTGTGGCTCTTGAGGGAATTCCGGAGGAAGAGGAAAAAGAGACAAGCGTTACTGATCGGGTAGTGAAGGTTAAAGAATTCGTCCTTCGCCCCATGAGCCTTGAGGATGCGATTCTCCAAATGGAGCTTTTGGGCCACACCTTTTTTGTTTTCAAAGACCTTGATAGGGATAAGGTCCAAGTGGTATATAAAAGGAAGGATGGGAATTACGGACTCATTGACCTCGTGTACTGAGCATGGCAAAGCTCGACACTAAAGCCTTGGAGAAGGCTATTGAATGTCTTGAGGGTGTCCTTAACGCGAAGGTTGTTGGCGAGACAAGCGTTGAGGAGGTCCATGTTCTTGCCCGTCCGACGAAATCCCCTAAGCTCCTTGTCCGAGATATCGAGACACTTCTCAAGGCCCGCTTTGGTATCGATGTCGACCACAAGAAAATCAGCGTGGTCACCTTTGATGTTGCGGAAGAGACAAAATGGTTCGTGCCGCGTCTTGTCCTCTGGGGCCTTGGGTGGAGGAAAACCCTTGACACTGTTCAAGTCGAAGTCGAAGTAAAGCTTGGTGAGCGGATTTACAAAGGTGTGGCAACGGAAAACGCTTCGCGGGTTCGAAGCCATGCCTTCCTGGTGGCCAGGGCGACCTTAAACTGCCTCAACCAGATTGTGGGCGACACGCTCTTTATGCTCCATAATGTCTCAACGCACCACCTTGGGGAGATAGAGGTTGTGCTGACGTTTGTGGATTATGCTCGGGCAGGGGCGCGGAAGGAAGAAGATCTCCTTGTTGGGACGGCTTTAGTGCGGGAAGATATTTATGAAGCTGTTGCGCGAGCAACACTTGATGCGGTGAACCGTAAGCTCGTGTTCCACATAGAACGCTTCGAGGAGGAAGAGGGTGGGCCAACGGTTTCTTCGTAATTCCGAGCGGAGCGGTGGCCATCCCTGGGTAGCGGAAGGGGATGAGAAAAGTCCGAAGGAGGGTTTGCGATGGCGAAGGTCTTGAGCGTGCTCCTTGGCCTTCTGGCGGTCATCATCGCCAGCGGGGCTGGTTTCACTTGGAGGTGACTTTCGCGGTTCCTCCGTTGGCCCACCCTCGGGGTAGCGGCAAACAATGGAACGTGCAAAGAAAAGAGCTTTCTTTTTTGTTTACTTAGGATGTGTTGTTGGGTTCGGGGCTATTGTTCTTGTTCTTTCCTTTGCTGGTTTGTCTTACTCGCCATCGATTCTTTCGCTTTTTTGTGTTTTCACCACCCTTACCCTTGTGGCTGAGCTCCTCCCTGTATACCTTCAGCCTCAGACAGCGATTTCGGTGAGCTTTGCCCCTTTGTACGCTGTCATCCTCCTTTCTTCCCCTCATCTTGCGTCGTTTGTGGCGTTCGTAGCAGCCTTTTTGGGAACTCTCCGTTCGGGGTGGCACAAGGGTCTTTTCAACGGTTCTCAATACGCCATCTCTGCCTTCCTTTCTGGACTTGTTTTTGAGCGTCTTGGGGGATACGGTTTCCACTGGGAGGAACCCGGCTTTTACCTTGCGGTAGGAGCGTCGATTGGGACTTTTTTTCTGTGCAACTTGTTGCTCGTTCTTGGTGTAGTATCCTTAAGCACCAGTACGCCTTTTTCCGTTATTTGGAAACAGAGTGTCAATGGGATCCTGCTTCAATATTTTGCCCTCTTTCCCTTTTCCCTCCTTTTGTACTTCGTCTACACCTATGTGGGTTACGTGGGGATTGCCCTTTTCTTCTTGCCCCTTCTCGTTGCTCGGTACTCTTTTAAGCTCTTTGTGGACACCAAGCGTATGCATCTTGAGCTCTTGCGGGCGTTGACTGCTGCGGTGGATGCGAAGGATCCCTATACTCGGGGACATTCTGCTCGGGTGGCTAAACTTGCTCTTCGGATTGCGGACCATTTGCGTCTCTCAGGAAAACAGAAAGAGATTGTCGAATACGCGGCGATTCTCCATGACGTGGGGAAGATTGGCATCACCGATGTCATCCTCAGCAAGCCAGGACGGCTCAGTCCTGAGGAGTACCGGGTTGTTCAAGAACATCCCCTCATCGGATACCGGATTGTGAAAGACGTGAACTTCCTCCATCAAGTGGCTGAGGTCATTTTGAGCCATCATGAGCGGTGTAACGGTAGAGGATACCCTCACGGAAAGTGTAAGGAAGAAATTCCACTCGAGGCGCGAATTGTGGCTGTTGCTGACGTATTCGATGCACTTACCTCGGAACGCCCATACCGGCGAGCGTATACGGTAGAAGAAGCCCTGACCATCATGGAGAACGAGGAAGAAGGGCACTTTGATCCGGAGGTTCTTGCTGTCCTCAGAAACATCGTGCACTCTGGAGAATGGTCTTATGATGCTTGTTGACTTTTTCCTCGCAGGGCTTTTACTTGGTCTTCTCTTTGGCGGGAAGCTGGCACGCTTGTCTCAGATTCCTCTGATGTTCTTTTGGCTTGTGGTTGCAGGTTTTTCGGTACGCTTTTTTGCCCTAGGGTTTTCGGAGCGCCTTGTCCCCCTTTTCCAAACTGTTGGGATGGCACTGGTTTTCGTGGGGACGCTCTTTGGTCTTCGTCTCTTTGGAATGCCCTTTGTCGCCCTTGGAGCTTTCTGTAATTTCTTGGTTGTTGCGGTAAACGGTGGTCGAATGCCTGCCTCAAAGGAGATGGCGGTACGCCTTGGCCTTTTTGCGATTGCCGACCGCTTGCAACGTGGCGTGTATCCTGAGTACGTTCTCATGGGGGAAACAACGCGTTTGCATTTCCTCGGCGACCTTCTCCCGTACTTTTCCCTCGTCTTCCGACGTCCTTTTGTGGTCAGCGCTGGGGATTACCTCCTTGGTATTGGGGTTTTCCTGATCCTTTTCCACTACCTTCGAAAGGGGGAGGGGAATGGGGAAAAGAATTAGGAAGGCGGTTTTCCCGGTAGCTGGACTGGGTGTGCGGCTTTTGCCGGCAACAAAGACCCAACCCAAAGAGATGCTCCCTATAGTCGATCGGCCAGCGGTTCAGTATGTGGTAGAGGAGGCGATTGCCTCAGGAATTGAGAATCTTCTTTTTGTGACTGGGCGAGGAAAGCGTGCCATTGAGGATTACTTTGACTTTGCCGTAGAGCTTGAGTACGAGCTGAAGAGCCGGGGGAAAGAACACCTCCTTGAAGAGGTTCGGAGTGTGGCAAATTCTGCCCAGATTTTCTACGTTCGACAGAAATCCCCTCGAGGTCTTGGAGACGCTGTGTTCCAGGCAAGAGCATTTGTTGGAGACGAACCCTTTGCGGTGCTCCTCCCCGATGATATTATTGTGAGTGACCCACCCTGTCTTGCTCAAATGCTCCGCCTTTTTTCTGCGTGTCCAGGGGTATACGTTGCGCTTATTGAGGTTCCGCGAAATGAGGTTTCCCAGTGGGGGATTGTAAAAGGGCAAGAAGTAGCGCCACGCTTGTACCGAATCGAGGACCTTGTGGAAAAACCTGAACCCCATGAGGCTCCCTCGAACCTTGCCGTAGTGGGCCGGTATCTCCTTCCTCCCTCGATTTTTGAAGCTCTTGCAGAAACACGCCCTGGGAAAGGAGGAGAAATTCAGCTCACCGATGCTTTAAGGAAGCTCCTTGGGAAGGAACCAATGTACGGGTACTGTTTTGAAGGGGAGTACTTTGGGGTGGGGAGTAAACTCGGATACCTTAAAGCGAATGTGGCTTTTGCCCTCAGACGACAAGATCTGGCCTGCGAGTTTCGGGCTTTTCTCCGGGACCTTGTGGAAAGGGGGCTCGTGTAGTGGAGATCACCTTTTTTGGCGCTGCCCAAGAAGTTACCGGTTCATGCTATTTCCTCCAGGGTAAAGATGTCCGTTTCCTTGTGGACTGTGGCATGTTCCAGGGTGGAAAGGAAGAGCGAAACGTTCCGCCTTTTCCATTTTCCCCAAAAGACCTTGACTTCCTCTTCCTTACCCACGCTCATCTTGACCATTCGGGGCGTATTCCACTCCTCGTCAAGGAGGGTTTCCGGGGGAAGATTTTTGCCACTGCACCCACTATAGAGCTGTGTCGTATCCTCTGGCTCGATACGGCAAAGCTCATGAGGGAAGAGGTGGAGCGGGAGAACCGTCGTCGACGACGCTCAGGACAGCCGGAGATTGCCCCTCTCTTTGGAGAGGAGGAAATAGAGAGAGCCCTTGAGCTCTTTGTGCCGGTAGGGTATGACGAGATTCGAGAGGAGAAGAGTATCGAGTTCGTCTTCCGAGATGCAGCCCATATCCTTGGAGCAGCGGCTTTGGAGATTTGGGGTGAAGGGACAAAAATCGTGTTTTCGGGGGATATCGGGCAATTCGGTAATGTTATGGAGGGGTCGCCTCCGGTTATTGAAGGGGCTGACTTTGTGGTCATTGAGTCAACGTACGGAAACCGACGACACAAGACGCTTGAGGAAACGCGAGAAGAATTCGCAAGGGTTATTCGGGACGCTATGGGTTCATGTGGGAAAATTCTTATCCCCACTTTCGTTGTGGACCGAGCCCAGCGGGTGCTCTATGAGCTCCACCTGCTTCGGGAAAGGCTTGGTTTTGACTGCCCGGTGTACTTTGACAGCCCCTTAGGAAAGCAAACCACCGATATCTATCTGAAGTACCGGCACCTCCTTGGTGGTGAGATTGCGGCGTTTCACTTTCGGGATGAGAACCCCTTTACCGTCCCAAAGCTTACTTATGTTACAACTCCTGAGGAGTCGAGAGCGCTCAACGACCTCGACCATGCCATCATCCTTGCTGGAAGTGGGATGTGTACTGGAGGACGCATTCTCCATCACTTCCGGCACAACCTCTTCAAGGAAACGACAACCGTGATTTTTGTCGGTTTTCAGGCTCAGGGAACCCTCGGTAGGGCAATTGTGGATGGGGCAAAGAAGGTTCGGATTTTTGGCGAGGAGATAGCGGTTCGGGCAAAGGTTGCCACAATCAACGGCTTCTCTGCTCATGGGGATCAGGAAGACCTCCTCCGCTGGGTGGAGTACTTCAGAGGGCAACCGACCTTTCTTGTCACCCATGGGGAGAAAGAGATTGCTGAAACCTTTGCGAAGATTCTCAGGGAGAGAAAGCATGAGGCCCTTGTTCCAGGTTTTGGGGACACCGTTGACCTCCCTCGAAAAACGGTAGTCTCCTTTGCACGGCCTTTGGCAGCGGTGGACCTCCTTGGAGAGCTGGAGGAAGAGGTCCAGGCACTCCGTAAGGAGCCATCTCCCCTTGGTGAAGAGAGCCAAATTCTCATCCAGTCGGCGCTTCTCCTCATCAGAGAGGCGCGAAAGCGCGCTGGCTCATCCAATGAACTCTCGAAGGATGGAATTTGAAGGAACGAAAGAGGGGTTCAAGAGCATAAAGTGGTTTAAGAAAGAGTAGAGGCGGTACGCCTCAAGGTAATGAGGGCTTTCTGGGGTGATAGCCCGAAGGAGGGCCTCAGCGTACTGGCGGAGGACGCAGAACTCGTAAATGAGCGATGAGTTGAACATGATGTCAGCTTCCTCCTGGTACGGGAAAATGTACTTTTCTTCTCCCGCACGAACCTTAGGCCAAGTGGCAAAGACTTCTTCTGCCTTGCTCCCCCGGAACTGGCTATCTCGTACGATGCGACGGATGAGGCGGCAGTCGGTGGTGGGAATACGGTTGTGGTCATCGATGTTTAGGGTGGTGAGAGCGCTCACGTAGATTTTGAATCTCCCCTCTTCCGGTACACTTTGGCCGAGGCGAGGGTTGAGGGCATGGAGACCTTCAACGAGGATGATGCCATCCCTCTCAAGGCGACTCAAGGTACCCTTTGGTTCTCGCATTCCGGTGATGAAGTTGTACCGGGGGATTTCGACTTCTTTTCCAGTGACTAGGAGGGCAAGCTGCTCTTCAAAGAGCTCAAGGTCTAAGGCCTCAGGACTCTCGTAATCGGCCTCAAGTCCCTGGAGCTGGTGCCGGGAAAAGAAGTAGTCATCAAGCGATATGGTGATGGGTTTGAGTCCGTTCGCCTTGAGTTGAGTGTAGAGTCTCCGGGTGAAGGTTGTCTTCCCTGAAGAGGAAGGCCCCGCGATGAGCACAAGGCGTACGCTCCCCTTTCGCTGGGTGATGAGGTCCGCAATTTGGGCAATCTTCTTCTCATGGAGTGCCTCAGCGATAGCGATGATTTCTCTCCCTTCTCCTCGGGCTATGGCCTCATTGAGCTCGCCCACGTTCTCAATATTGGTAATCTTTCCCCACTGTGCTGCTTCGCGGAAAGTGGCAAAGAGTTTGGGGCGGAAAACATAAGGAGGGAGTTTCTTTAAGTCACCTTTCGGGAACTGGAGGACAAAACCAGGTGGGACAACAACGAAATTGAAAGAGGTCAGGTATCCTGTACGAGGGCACAGGGGGCCGTAGTAGTGGTCGTAGAAGTCCCTGAGGCGATAGAGGGTGACCGCTGGGGTCCGCCAGTACCGGAAAAGCCGCACCACATCTTCTCGGTTCTGGCGAGCATAAATGTGCATGGCCTTTTCCCAATTGACGGTTTCTCGTTCCACAGGAATGTCTTCGCTAACCGCTTGGCGCATGACACTTTCGATGCGTTCCAGAGCCTCGGGGAGTTCGTATTCTGCACCCTCGACCTCACAGAAGAGCCCATCGCTCATGGAGTGGAGAATCCGGAGCCTCTTTCCGGGGAGGACTTGAGAGATGGCGTAACTTAGGAGGAAGAGGAGGCTCCGGACGTATGTTCGTCTCCCTTCAGGGTGCGTGAAGGGAAAGAAAATCACGTGATGGTCTTTCTCAACCCGGGTATGGAGGTCGACGATTTCTCCGTCAAGCTGTGCAGCAAGGATGAGGCGATGGTTTTCTGGGCACAAGCGTTGGACAATGCTTTCCAAGGTTTCACCTTTTTGGGCTTGGATAAGCTTTCCGTCCTCAAGCTCAAGGGTGCAGAATTCCGGTTGGGTCACCTTTTTCCTCCGTTGGCGTTGTGTCTCTTCTCCTTTTTGGTATTTTATCCGAAAATAGAGAGGAGGTGAAGGCAGTGTATCGGGCATACCATCTTGGACTTGCTGAGGGTGATACAGAGGGTGCCACGCTTGCCTTGCTTCCTGGGGCACCGGAGCGAACCGAAATCCTTGCACAGGCTTTTGGAAAGGCGAGGGTTCTGGCATTCCATCGGGAATTTAAAAGCGTTCTTGCTGAGAACGAAGTGGGGAAAATCCTTGTGGTCTCGACGGGTATCGGCGGTCCATCGCTCAGTATCGCCGTGGAGGAGCTCTCGCGTCTTGGGATACGCTGGTTCATTCGGGTGGGAACGTGCGGGGCGATTCAAGAAGGTGTCAACGTGGGGGATCTGATTGTCAGCGAAGGAGCAGTACGCCTTGATGGTGCTTCAGAGCACTACGCTCCTTTGGCGTATCCAGCGGTTGCTGACTGGAGGTTAGTAGACGTCCTTGAGAAGGCATGCAAAGCAGCAGGGGTTCCCTATCACGTTGGCATCACCTGTTCCTCGGCAACCTTTTACCCTGGTCAGGAACGTTATGATACTTTCTCCCGGTACGTTCCAAGGCATCTCCAGGGAAGCCTGAAGGAGTGGCAGGCCCTGGGCGTTCTGAACTATGAGATGGAGGTTGCTACACTCTTTGTCGTTGCCCGGATTTTTGGGCTTCGTGCTGGGGCCGTGTGTGGTGTTTTAGTCAACCGAACCAAAGAGGAGCATGTGATTGAAAAAGAACTCAGGGTGGTTGAAGAACGCCTTGCCCGTGTTGCCGCTTTGGCTGCCCGATGGGTTCTCGAGCGTTTCTGAAGGAGGAAGACATGCAGGGGGATTACGTTGTTCGTGTGGTGGTTGAGGGAACACAGGTCCTCGGGTACGTGGCGAGTTCTACCCATCTTGTGGAGCGAGCTCGGAAACTCCATCGCACTACTCCTGTGGCTACTGCGGCTTTGGGGCGGGCACTCACTTTAGTGGGTATCCTTGGGGTGACGCTCAAAGAGGAACAAAAAGTGTCTTTGCAGATTGAGTGCCGGGGACCTCTTGAGGGTATTCTCGTGCAGGGGAACGCCAAAGGAGAGGTGCGAGGGTATATCTCTCAGCCCTGGGTCATTTTACCCTCTAAGGAAGGGGGGAAGCTCAATGTGGAAGATGCTGTAGGGGTCGGATCAAAGCTTGTGGTTGTGAAGGACTTGGGGTTTGGAGAACCATACCTTGGGAGTGTCACTATGCCCCGAGGGGGTATCGCCTACGACCTTGCTTATTACTTTACCGCTTCGGAGCAACTCCCCTCAGCCTGTAGTGCCGGAGTGTATGTGGGGAAACGGGGTAGGGTCCTTTCCGCCGGGGGGTTCATCATCCACACCCCCTCTGGTACCGGTCTTGACGTCATCGCGATTCTCGAGGAAAATATTGCCCGTCTTGGCCCGGTGAGCCATCGAATCTTTTTGGGGGAGACTCCGGAGGACATTGCAGCGTCCCTTTTTGACCGTCTCCCGTACCGTATTGTCGGGAAGAGTCCGTTGCGGTACCGCTGCCGGTGTTCCCGTCGGCGGGCGAGAAACGTCTTGCTTCTCCTTGGCGATGAGGAACGGGAAGAGCTCTTCTTGACGCAGGGAAAAGCGGAAGTGCACTGTGCCTTTTGCAACCGGACATACATTTTTACCCCGGAAGATTTCGCAAAACAGTGATGGGGGGAAGACGGTTTGCTGTCCATTGATTATGAGCGGGAGCTCAACGAAGAGCAGAAAGCAGTGGTGTTTGCTGGCGATGGTCCAATGCTTGTTATTGCTGGAGCAGGGAGTGGCAAGACCCGCACTGTAACGTACCGAGTGGCCCATCTCGTGGAGCAAGGGGTCCCCCCTGAGGCAATCCTCCTTGCCACGTTTACGAATAAGGCTGCTCGGGAGATGCTCCATCGGGTAGAAGACCTTCTTGGGGTCGACCTCTCTCGCCTTTGGGGTGGGACGTTCCACCACATTGGCAATCTCATTCTGCGCCGGGAAGCGAGGAAGATTGGGTACGAACCCAACTACACCATCCTTGACCGGGAGGACCAGAGAGACCTCCTTGCGCTATGCGTGGAAGAACTCGGCATAGACCCAACAAAGCGCCGTTTCCCAAGCCCTGAGGTCCTGGCAAATGTCATCACTTTAAGTCGGAACACCCTCAGGTCTCTTGAGGATATCATCGAGGCGTACTGTCCATCGTTTCTTGATTGGGCAAGCCACATTGCGCACCTTTTCACCATTTACCAGGAGAGGAAACGGCGCTTGAACGTTATGGATTACGATGACCTTCTCGTGTACGTTTACGAGCTACTGCGTAGTGACGATAGGGTGCGGCGCAAATACGGGGAATCCTTCCGGTACATCCTCGTTGATGAGTACCAGGACACAAACCTCTTGCAGGCGGAGATTGTGGACCTTCTGGCGGAAGTGCACCGGAACCTCCTTGTCGTGGGGGACGACGCCCAGAGTATTTATGCCTTTCGAGGGGCCAACTTTGCGAATATCCTCGATTTCCCTAAGAGGTATCCAGATTGTCGTATCTTCAGGCTTGAGACGAACTACCGCAGTACCCCTGAGATCCTCAATCTTGCGAACAATATCATTGTGCATAACACGCGCCAGTTCTCCAAAGTCCTCAGGCCGATACGGAAAAAGGGGCAGAAACCCCTTGTGGTGGCTTTGCGGGATGTCCTCGAACAGGCTGATTTTGTGGCTACGAAAGTTCTTGAGCTCCGGGATTGGGGGTACTCGCTCGACGACATAGCGGTGCTTTATCGGGCGCACTACCAGAGCATGGAGATTCAAATGGAGTTCACAAGGCGTGGTATCCCCTTTGAAGTTCGCTCAGGTTTGCGGTTCTTCGAACAAGCCCATATCAAGGACGTTGTGGCCCACCTTCGCCTCATCGTGAACCCTTACGATGAGATTGCGTGGAAACGGGTTTTGCGACTCTACCCTGGTATTGGTCGACAGACAGCCGAGCGAGTATGGCGTGTGGTGGTGGAGGCCGAAGATCCTATCTTTGCCCTGGAGCGACCGGACGTTCTTTTATCCTTACCTTCAGGAGCTCGAGAAAGCGTTGCGGGGGTTCAGAAACTCCTACTCCGCCTTGAGTCTTTAGAGTATGATCCCGCTTTGGCCATTGCTGCTGTTCTTGACGGAGGGTACCAAGAGTACCTTCTGAGTCGTTATCCGAACGCTAAGGATCGCCTCGAAGACCTTGAAGAGCTCGCACGCTTTGCCACACGGTACAGGTCTCTTGAGGCATTCCTCAGCGAACTTGCTCTTCTTGGGAGCATGGAGGGTGAAAGCATCCTTGCGGGGGGTCCCACAGATGAGAAAGTTGTTCTCTCCACTATCCATCAGGCTAAGGGTTTGGAATGGGCTTGTGTTTTTGTGGTTTGGCTCTGCGAAGGGGCTTTTCCCTCGCCGCAGTCGGTGAATACCCTTGAGGACCTTGAAGAGGAACGGCGACTCTTTTACGTTGCCTGTACACGGGCAAAGGATTGCCTTTTCCTTTGTTACCCTGTTATAGGGGAACGCCTACGAGGGAGGGTAACTGTTCGGAAGCGGTCGCGCTTTCTCCAAGAACTTTCTCCATCGCTTTATGAGGAGTACAACGCCAAAAGAAGGGATTGCTGATGCTGTCACGACGGGACTACATCTTTAACTTTTTCGTCGACTCTCTTGACTACGCCTTTTTCTCCTTGGCGCTCTCTTTTGGTTCGGTAACCACCTTTTTGCCCCTTTTTGCGAAGAACCTTGGGGCGAGCAATGTGGAAATCGGACTCATTCCTGCGTTAGCGTATCTCGGTTGGTCGCTCCCGGCCCTCTGGGGTGCAAGGGTTTCTCGACGCCTCCCCAGAAAACTCCCTTATATCCTTCGGATGACGCTTTTTGAACGCTTACCGTTTTTGGGCATTGCTCTTGTGGCAGCGTTTCTTGCCGTTCCCTTCCCACGTCTTGCCCTCTATTTTGTGCTGTTTTTCCTGGCACTGGCTTGTTCGGCCATGGGATTTTTGGGGCCTATATGGACGGAGATGATTGGCAAGGTTATCCATTCTTCCCGCTGGGGGCTGTACTTTGCCTGCGGGAATGGCATCGGAGCGCTCATGGGGTTTTGGGGGTCGCGCCTTGCGGAGCACCTCATTGCTGTGTATCCCTTTGCCTGGAATTTTGCGGTCTGTTTCTTCCTCGCTTCTCTCGCTATGGGTGTGTCATACCTTTTCCTCTCCCTCACCCGGGAAGAGGATAACCAGGTACGGGATGAGAGAGGGAGTCACCATCGCTCCTTTTTCCATATCGTCCGTGAGGATAGGAACTTCCTGCGTTTCCTTGTGGCTCGAGTCTTCCTCGCCTTGGGTGTCATGGGAGCAGCGTTCTATACGGTGTCTGTGTTGCAACGGTTCTCTATTCCTGATGCGCTCGTTGCCCGGTACAACGCTGTGCTCCTTGTGTCGCAGGCACTCTCAAACTTCTTTTGGGGACCCCTGGGAGACAAAAGGGGGCACAAGCTCGTTCTCCTGTGTGGGACACTGGCAATCGTCCTGAGTAACCTTTGGGCAATTATCGCTTTTTCTCCTTGGCACTTCTCTCTTGCCTTTGGACTGCTTGGCCTCAACTACAGCGCTGTTTCAGTAGGAGGTGTAGCGATTCTCCTTGATTTTGCCCCAGAAAAGTGGCGGTGGCTTTACCTTGGATGGGGAAATTTTTTCTCCGGTTTTCCGGCCTTCTTTGCTCCAATCCTCGGGGGGAAACTTGCTGACCTTTTCGGATACGTTGCGGTCTTTTGGGTTTCCCTCCTTTTGAATGCCTTGGGCCTTGGCATCCTCCTTTTTGGTGTGAAAGAGCCCCGAACTTTCGAGAACTTCATGGAGTGAGCGCCCATGGCCAAATTCCTCATGATTCAAGGCACAGCTTCTGGAGTGGGGAAAAGCACCATTGTTTCCGGACTCTTGCGGTACTTCGTCCAAAAAGGCTTTCGAGTGGCTCCTTTTAAGGCCGTGAATATGTCACTCCATTCTGGGGTGACACCGTTTGGAGAGGAAATAGCCCGCTCTCAGCTCCTCCAGGCACAGGCAGCGAAAGTTCCTCCTGATGCCCGCATGAACCCAATTCTCCTGAAACCGGAAGGGGGGAGTATCCAAGTTGTCCTCAAAGGGAGGGTCTTTAGTCGTTTGCAGCCCTTTGCTCCCTTCCCCCAGGAGGTTTTTTGGAAAGCGATTGCGGAAAGTTTGGATGCGCTCAACGCTGCCTTTGACCTTGTCATTGCCGAAGGTATGGGGAGCCCGGTGGAGATTAACCTCCGGGAGCGGGATTTAGCGAACATGCGCCTTGCCAAATGTTTCCGTATGCCTGTCCTTCTTGTTGGTGACATTGAGCGAGGGGGGGTTTTTGCCGCCTTGTACGGAACCTGGGCGCTCTCTGGAGAGGATCGGCAGTTCATCCAAGGGTTTATCATCAACAAGCTCCGTGGTGATGCAACGGTACTTGAGCCAGGAACTCGAGAGCTCGAACGTCTTACCGGTGTTCCCGTGCTTGGAATCTTGCCACACTTTCCTCTCCTCCTCGATGATGAGGACGGGGCTTCGTTCACGTTCCGTCATCGGGTTCTCTCTCCCTATGCCCTCCGGGTTGGGGTACTCCGTTTCCCCCATGCCTCAAACCTCACAGACTTTCTGCCCCTTGAGCTTGAAGAAGATGTGGATGTCCGCTTCGTCTCTCTCTGGGAACGTTTTGACGACTTTGACCTCCTCATCCTTCCTGGGACAAAGAACACGATGCGGGATCTTGCCTTCGCCCATTCGGTCTCTCTGGGGGAGCGACTGTTGGCTTTCGTCAGGGCGGGTAGGGTTGTCCTTGGAGTGTGTGGGGGATTCCAGATGCTTGGAGCAGTTGTGGAAGACCCTTACGGAGTGGAGGAAGGAGGGAGCATGCGGGGGTTTGGTTTGCTCCCCCTTGTCACCACGCTCGCAAAGGAGAAGACCCTTGCCCTCTCACGTGGGTACTCGCCGCTGCTTGGGGCATACGTACAAGGATACGAAATCCATCATGGGAAGAGTTCCCTAACCACCTCCTGCGAGCCCCTGTTTTTACTTGACGGTGGATATCCTGAAGGGGTGGTGCAGGAGGGACGTATCTTTGGAACTTACCTCCACGGACTCTTTGACGAGGGGAAATTCCGTCGGGCATTCCTCAACTACGTGCGGTCGCTTCGAGGACTTCCTCCGCACCTTACAGAAAGCATTTCCTGGCAGGTGTTTGTGGATAAAGAACTTGACGGTCTTGCGAATTTTTTGGCTCAGCACCTTAACATGCCGCTTCTTGAAAGAGTCCTCGGTCTTTCCGAGTGAGTGCTTTCTCCTCCCATTTTCCTCTAAGGTAGTACACGTATGCGATGAGGTATCCCGCCAGGGGTCCGATGACAAAGCTTGCCCAGATTCCTCGTTCTGCAAGGGCGGTGAGGGAAAGGAGTTTAGCCACTGGGACTCGTACAAGCCAAAGGGTGAGAAGGGTGTTCACCATGGTTTGGAAGGTGTCTCCAGCTCCTCTGAGGAACCCATTGTAGGCAAACATGAGGGCGAAAGGGACATAAGAGAAACTCACGATGCGCAAGTACTCAACACCTATGCGAACAACTGCAGGATCGGTGGTGAAAGCACGAATGAGGACAGGAGCAGCAAAGAAAACAAAAACCGTAACAGGGAGTGCGAATCCCCCTGCCACAATCGCTCCCCAGCGGGCTACCTCTCGTGCCCTGGCGAAGTTCTGTGCTCCCACGTTCTGCCCAGCAAGGGAGGATATGGCCAGACTGAAACTCAAGGCGGGGAGGAAGGAGAATTGGTCAATCCGGGTGGCAGCCCCAAAGGCAGCGACAACGGTCTTCCCAAAACCATTCACAATGGCCATTACCGCAAGGTGTCCCAGAGAGACGAGGGTTTGCTGGATTCCCGCAGGAAGCCCAAGACGGAACAGTGTCCGCATAAAGGAAGCACAGGGGATGAGGTATGGTTTTTCAAAAACGAAAAAGCCGTCCCGCTTGAGAATCACCATCCCCCAGATGGCTGCAAAGCCCTGGCTTATCGTGGTCGCGATGGCTGCTCCGGCAACCCCAAGAGAGGGAAAAGGCGAAACGCCGAGGATAAGGAGGGGATCAAGGATGATGTTGAGAATTGTAGCGTACACAAGGAGGAGAAGGGGGGTCTTTGCATCACCAGCTCCCCGCAGGATGCTCCCAATGTTGTTGTACAGGAACATAAAAGGGAGGCCGAGGAGGAAGAAGAAAAGGTACGATGCGGCAAGCTCCATAATCCCCGTAGGAGTGCGGATGAGAGCAAGGATACCGCGGTGGAAAAGTAGTCCCAGAATCATGCAGCAAAAACCAAGAAGGGCAAGAAGCGTCGTAGAAGCTGTTGCTGTTTGCTTGACCTCATCTTCTTCGCGGGCTCCGAAATACTGAGCCACCATGACGCTTGCGGCCATACTAAGACCTGTGGTGAACGCAACAAGAAGGAAAACAATGGGGAAACTCACCGAAACTGCTGCCAGGGCTTCAGGACCGAGGAACCGACCAACCCAGATGCTATCTACGGTGTTGTAGAAGGTTTGGAGGAGGTTCCCGATGAGCATAGGGATGGAAAAGGTGATGAGGTGTCTTGGAATGCTTCCTTGGGTGAAGTCAGTAAGATTTCTCCGTTGCATGTCCGATACTCCTTAGACGTCTAATTGGTGTTGTTCCTATTGTAGTGAACCTCAAGGAGGAAGTCAACAAGGGGTTCCTTTCCCTTGACAAACTTGTGTCTGCAAGTTTAAGATGGGGAAAACTCCTTCAGGGAGGTAGCGCTATGCGGTCCTTCGCGCTGCAATCCATCCGGGGCAGAATGTATGTGTACGTTCTGTTGCCTGTTGCGGGAGTCCTTGTGGGAATGCTCCTTTGGCAAGGTTTGGAAAACCGTAAAGTGGCTTATGAAGATGCTCGCCTCCTTATGGAGGCAACTGCGCGAGAGTTCGCTTATCAGGCTGATGCTCTCCTTGAAGTGGCCATGGATGCGGCACGTACCATGGCACAGATTGCCTCTGCCTTTGAAGCCATACCCCTTGAGACTCGGCGAACGGTGCTCCTTGAAATGTTTCGTCGAGTCCTGGAAGGGAACGAAAGTTTTCTGGGCGTTTGGGCGTGCTTTGAGCCTAATGCGTTGGATGGCCGAGATGCGGAATTTCGAGGTACAGAAGGGCATGATGATACCGGTCGCTTCATACCATACCTGTACCGCGAGGGAGGGGACATTCACCTTGAGCCCCTTCGTGACTATGAAACCCCAGGAGCCGGTGATTACTACCTCCTGGCGCGGGAAAGTGGCAGGGAGGTCCTTCTTGAGCCTTACGAGTACGAGGTTGCAGGGAAAAAGGTGCTGATGACCACCTGCTCGGTTCCCGTCAAGAAAGACGGGAACGTCATAGGAGTTGTCGGTGTGGATATCCCCCTTGATTTCCTTCAAAAGCAATTTGGTACGGTTCGTGTGTTCCAAACAGGCTTTGTTCGTCTCGTATCAGCGAAAGGCACGGTGGTGACGCATCCTCAAGTGGATCGCGTTGGGAAACCTTGGGGAGAGGCCAAAGACAGTGGTGCCTCAAGAGTCCTCGAGCGAATGGCAAAAGGTGAAGTGTACACAGGTGTGGAGTATTCGGAAGCTCTGAAGCAGTACACCCTCAAGAGCTTTGTACCCTTTTTCGTGGGGCAAAGCGCCAGTCCTTGGATTGCCTCTGTCGTTGTGCCACAGAACGAAGTCTTTGCCCGAGCCAACAAACATTTCTTGCGAATGCTCTTCTTCCTTGTCATTGGCTTGGTCGGTGTTACCCTCCTCATGCTCTTTGTCTCAGGTGTTTTGAGCCGGCCGCTCCAGGCTTTAGCGCTCGTTGCTGAGGAGGTTGCCCGGGGGAATCTGCGTGTTGAGGTTCCTGAATCTCATGGTCGAGATGAGGTAGCAAGACTGCGGAAAGTGCTACGTGATATGGTGGCGAATCTCAAAGAAATCATTGCTCGTGTCGTTGACGCAGCTTCGCAGGTAGCGGCTTCCAGCGAGGAGCTCTCTTCGTCCATTGGGGAAATCTCCCGTGCGACCCAGGAAATTGCCCGCACCGTTGCTCAAGTGGCAGAAGGGTCAGCAACACAGAGTCAGAACCTTGAGCGTATCAACGAAGAAGCGCAACTTGTCCTACAAAAAGTGCATGCTTTAGAGAGGGTAACCTCGCGGAACCTCTCTTCAGTGCGGGAAATGGTGTCAAGCGTCGATGAAAACCTGCGGGCCCTCCAGGAAATTGAAGCAGCTATGACCGTTGCCCTCCAGGAGGGGAAAGAGACTTACGGAGAGGCAGAGAAGGGTCGTGAACTCCTCCAAGTTCTTTCCCAGAATATTTACGCTATCGCCGATGTTGCAAAGGAGGTTTCGCAGGCTATCGAAACGCTTGATCAGCGCTCGCAAGAGATTGGTAAGATTGTGGAAGTCATCACGGGTATCGCTGAACAGACCAATCTCCTTGCCCTGAACGCTGCTATTGAAGCAGCCCGGGCAGGAGAAGCAGGACGGGGCTTTGCCGTGGTGGCGGAAGAGGTCCGCAAGCTCGCCGAGAACTCTGCCCAGGCAGCACAGCAGATAGCCCACCTCATTACCCAGATTCGCCAAGATACCCGAAATGCTGTGGAACGGATGGAACGAGCAACACGCCAGGTTGCCGAAGGAGTAGCCCGTGGGGAGCAGGTGACACAGAGCTTTGCTCGAATCATTCAAGCCGTCGAAACTTCGATATCCAGCTTGGGAAACCTTGCATCGGCGTTTGACCGCTCTCGAGCAAGCCAAGAGGTTCTCAAGAAGCGATCGAGCGAATTGGAAGCCCTCTCAGCAGATAGCGCTCGAGAAATCCAAGAGGTGGTTCGGGCTGTCTCAAGCATTACCGAGCGCATTAACGCTGTTGCTGCCGTGGCTGAGGAGAATGCTGCCTCAAGTGAGGAAGTCTCCGCTTCGACAGAAGAGCAGAGTGCTTCCCTTGAAGAGCTCACCTCAGCCACAGAGTCTCTGGCTCAACTGGCGGAGAATCTGAGAAACCTTGTGGAGCGCTTCGTGGTGTGAGGTCCTCTTGCTCCTGAAGGAGTGGATTTTCCTGGCAGGAAACCGTATGAGGATTTGTTCTTGCCAGAGGTTTCCTTGCTTTTGTAAGGATGACGGGAACTTGCTTTTTTCCGATTCCGTTCTTGTCGGAGAAGTGGGTCGAAAAAGCACAAACGCTTCATGGTATTACCCTTGGGGAACACGTTTTACCACTTATGTCTCTAAGAAAGAATTTGTCTATGTACAAGTGACTTCTTACTAAAGCAAAGCTGGATAGAGGGTCACCCCAAATGGGAGGGCTTGTGGCCTCACGCATGTTATGCGTATACGCACTCGCGTGCTGCTTCAACGTACGCCTTAAGATTCTCCAAAGGGGTATCGAAGAAGTGGTCTGCACAGGACAGGATATATCCGCCTTCGTACCCTACTCGCTCAAAAAGGATTTTCACCATTTTACGTATTTCATCAGGGGTCCCATGAGTTAAGACGTTAATCTGGTCCATACCACCTATAAGGGCTAACCGATTCCCAACCTTAGCCTTGAATTCCCACGGTTCTTGATTCCCTCCGATGCTCTTTGGGGCAAGGGTCTCAGAGGCATCAGTGCCGTTGGCTATGATAAGCTCCTCAATCCCAAGCGTACCACCACACGTATGATACGTTACGCGAAATCCCAGGTTGTGCAAAGCTTGGTGAATTTTCTGATCGTAGGGAAGGCAAAACTCCTCGTAAATTTTAGGTGAGATCACCGTTGATGAAGCAGCCCCACCCCCGGTTTCTACGAGGTCAAATTTTGCCCCTTTCATGGTCTCAATGAATTGCAGCTTTTTTTCGAGAAGAATTCCTAAAAGCTCGTGTACCCAATCAGGTTTATCGAAGGTTCTCAGAATGAGTTCATTGATGTCCATGAGGCAAGCAGCGTGCTGCCAACAACCCGCCTGGTCCCCCCAGATGAGACCCCGAAGAATACCACGGTCGCCTATCGCGTCGTAGAGTTTGTTCACCGCGGTAACATCGAGAGGGTGAACCGGCATATACTTGCGGATGAGGTTAATATCCTCATCATGTTTGATGAGATACTCGGAAATCCACACGGTTTTTCTGTTCCCGGTGGTTCTACACGTCAGAACCCCCTCAGGTGTTGTTATGGTGTGATGGTACTCCCAATCATCAGGATCACCACGCACTACGGTAACTTCGTGTCTCCACGTTGAAGTAGAAAACCTTGAAAAGTCAGGGTTAGTAAGCCAAAATTGCCCCATCTCTTGCACGTACTGAACAGCAGCATCCATGCCAAAGTACACAAAGGCTTCAAGTTCGCTCATGCCTCCAAGGTATGTCTCAAGATGGTACTTTTGCCATTGGTGTACGGTAACAGGGAGTCGGTCTGGCTTGCCCCGTTCAAGAGCAATCATCATGCGCTCTTTTGGACTCATGGGTTTCCCTCCTTACGTTTCCAGACAATACCAAAGGTTGCAATCTCGTATGGTCCAAGAACGCCCTCTACAGCGTTTCCTTGGGCAAGAAAATGCACTTCTTCCTCAAGGAGGGAAAGCTGCCAGATTTCAAGAACTGGGAAGTTGAAGACTATACGAAAGCTCTGCGATTTACCAGTTGGGTTATACGCTCTTAGTACGATATCGTGTCTCCCTTCTCTCTTTTTCAAGGCACTGAGTATGATTGCTTCGTTATCCCATGTACAGAATGACCAACCGTTGAGGGGGCTGTGTATCGTACCTCGGATTTGGAAAAGCAGGGGAGGATTGTTGAAGAGACGGGCTTCCTTATAGGGGGAAAACTCTTTCGAATCGCTCCTGGGTTCGAAGAGAACACCCAGGCGAAAACGATGAATCCCTTGACATTGAGCACCTTCGGTGGGCAAACCCCACCCAGCATGTCCTTTTCTGGTGAGGAGATCATCTCTCGAGAGCCACCCTACGGCCCGAAGAAGAGTAATGGCCACACACGTTCTCCCATTTTCTGGAATAATCTCGTACTCTCGCAATCCTTCGTTGAAGACGACAAAAACATGTTCTGTATCTTCCAGAAGGACAAAATCATTTTGAGGCTGTGTCCTTTGCTCATTTTTTCTCTTAAGGAGCGCAAAGTGTGCATCGGCAAAGTGGTAATTAGTCGTAAAGGGGGCGAAGAAGAGCACTCGTAGTCGATGGTCAAAGACTCTGTTCTCGAGGGTCATCGTGAACTCAATGATCTTCGAGCCCTGAGTGAGGCGGATTTCTGTTGCGATGGGAGTAGGAATTTTTTCCTCACTTCGTCTCCTCCTGTCAGGGGCGAGGGCTTTTGGAAGGTGGAGCATATGCGTGAGGCGAATAGCTTGAACATACCGATCGTAGCGCATCCATTGTACTTCAGGTATGACCGTATCACTTCGGATAATCGTGTCTTCTTCGCAAGGGGAATAGTCGTATTCATCGCCCGCGTCTGCGCCGTCTTCGAAGACAGGGCCGAGGAGGAATTCCCGACCCGTTGCTTTTTCGCAAAGCAGTGTGTGCCCCCTTGCATCGATAAAGAGACGGTAGAATTCATTTTCTAGAAGCCACTCTTTTGGAACTTTTGGTGTGTGCTCATGAATTCCATGTTTAGGAACTATTTTGAAGAAGACGCTTCCAAAAGGAGGGAGATTACGGACAGGGAATCCAATGACGTATCGTTGGGCTTTAAAAATCTCGGGAAGCGTATGTCTTGGTGTTTCCATAAATGTCACCCAAGAGCTTTCTCGAATTTCCGGTACGATAACTTCCTCCTGGCCGACAAGCTCAAGCGATGGCAGAAGCGGTTCCTCCTCGGTATCGTAAGATTGTATTTTGCTAATTGCAAAGTCGACTTCTTGGATTTTCTTCTTTTTCAGGTATATCTCACTTTCGAGGTATGCGTTTACAGTGTATGGGTGTGGGTTCAAGACAACCACCACATCTTCGTCGCCTTCACAGAGGCTTTCAAGGTGTTCCCTGGCTTGTATCAGAAGTTTTGTCGAAACATCCTCGATTCTCCTGTATCTTTGCATCATCTCTTCGTGGACCTCATCAATGCCACAGCCGCAGATCGAGTCATGGGGAGAGTTCTCAAGAAGGAGCTTCCAGAGGTAGTTGAGGAAATCCTCTGGATAAGGAATGCCAAAAACCATAAGGAGTGTGTACAGGGGTTCTAAATAGCGCTCGACGAGGTATGATAGTCGTGTATGTTTCTGCTTGAGATACACTCGGGTAGACAGTGTCCCTCCAAGGAGGTAATTTACGTCGTCGGCACGCCACTCGCCTTCATATGTCGGTAACCATGAGGCTTCTTCCTCTACTTTCCTAAAGAGGTACAAAAGATTAGAATGCAGGACAATGTGTTCTCCTTTGAGCTCTTCCCGAAGCAGAGCGAGCTTTTCTGAAAGCTTTGCATCCGGTTCGATATGATCGCTCCCATTCATCAGGAGGAGGTGTGGTGTGGTAGCAAACGGGGCGAGTTTCTCGATTAGCCCTCGAACGCGTTGCAACAGTTCTTCCCGCGAATCAGGAAGATTGGCCGCGATTCCATATCCAAAAGGCATGTAGATAGTCAGAACGCTTGAGCCATCGGGAGATTTCCAAATGAATTCGCTCTTACGTACTTCACGAGGTACCCCTCGCCAGAAAGTAGCATAACGAATACCGCTCTTTTTAAGGATTTGCGGCATTTGTGCGATATGTCCAAAAGAGTCCGGAAGGTACCCAATCGCATTTTGGGTACCGAACTCTTGCATTAGACGTTTTCCGAAAAGGAGATTGCGAATGTGCGTCTCACCGCTTATAAGGAACTCGTCCGTCAGAACGTACCAAGGGCCAACGGAGATGCGCCCTTCTTTGATGAATTTGGCAAGTTCTTGTTTGCGATACGGTTTAATGGCAAGATAGTCTTCAATCACGATTGTCTGTCCATCAAGGAGAAAGTGCCGGTATTCGGGATCCTTGCGGAGGACGTCAAGGAGATGGTCAATGAGTTGAGCCAAACGGAACCGAAAAGCATCAAAAGTTTCATACCACTCCCTGTCCCAGTGCGTGTGACTCACAAAATGTAGATACATGCGAACACCTCCAGCTTATTACCCTCGCCTGCCTAATTCCTCACATACAGCAAAGTAGTAGAAGATATTCTCGGAAGGGATGAGGTGTGTCAGATGATTCGAAACACAGTAGAAGTATCCAGGACACTCCTTACCAAATTTCGTGCATCGCTCCACTTCTCGCCGGATATCTTCTCGTGTCCCAGTCTCAAGAATGCGTCCATCGATGTTGCCAAACATCACCTTGGTTTGACCATACTTTCGGCTTAGAGCTTCAAGGTCTGTATAGCTTTCCGCAAAGAACCCATCAGCACCACAGTGCAACACGTCATCGATAACCTTGTCAACCTTTCCGTCAGAGACGAAAATGACCTTCTTTCCCCGCTTCTTCAGGGGTTCCCAAATCATCTCATAGTATGGGTACAAGTGTTTCCGATACCACTCAGGGCTAAAGATAGGTCCCCTGGTCGTACAGAGGTCATCGTGGCTCACGAAAACTTCGATGTCTGTAAGGGCGAAGGCTAACGTTACTTTCAGGGAGATGTCAACAAAGCCTTTCCAGATTCTTTCGAATTCTCTAGGATAAAGGTATGCGAGTTCGACAAAGTGTTCCCATCCAAAGAGCATGAGTGGCCACATAAAAAGTGTTCTGTAGTAATGTCCTGGGACAAGCGCTCGTTCACCGACAAGCTCCTGAAGCGCATGAAAGTCTTCATTGAGTTTTTTTGCCATTTCCTCTACGGGAAGGTGGAGAAATCGTTGTACTGGATCTATATCCTCAAAGATTTCCTCGGATTCCTGGGTCAAGAATGTTGCTACAGGGTCGAAATGGAGTATCTCCTCGATTGAGGAGAACCATGCTCCGTGGTTCCACTCCCAAGTTGTGCCACTACCCCAACGGCTTACCACTTTCCCTCGAACGTTGAGTATAGTACCATCTTCTCTTGTCTGAAACGTGGTCGGAGTGTCTGTGCGGGGCGGAATTTCCACATCGATGGCCAGAAGTTCCAAAGTTTTCAGACGGGCTTTCTGGGGATGTTGTTCTGGATCAATCCCGGTGAGCTGAAACTCAAAGTCTGGATTTGCAAGGAATTCCCAGTGAGGAATACGGTCAGTGGGTTCGAGGAAAAAGGCAGCACGGGCTCTTGCGCGGCTTGCCACTAGAGCACCTCCCACGTTCGGAAAACGTCGTATATCATCTCCAACTCTTCTTGATTCCAGCACATGTCATGCCCTAAAAGCGAGTTTGTCGTGTCCACAAGAATGTACAGGAACGGCGTGCTTCTACCAATGGTTTGGAGATGTTTCAGGTACTCTGAAACGTTTGAGAAGACAATCTCCTTGTTTAATCCAAAGTGAGGCGAAATTATGGCTTTTCCTCCCAACTCTCCAACGACCTTCTCGAAAGGAGTTTCTGTAGCTCCAAAGTTGATTCCTTGAAATCCCCTAATCTCCAGGAGAACCTTTAGGTTGTGGACAAAGTTCCCGCAGGAATGGACAAAGATTCCGCCGAACTCGTCAGCAAGCATGTTAAGGTATGGAAGCGCAAATTCTCGGTACAGATCAGGGGAAAGAATGCTGAGAAGATCCTCGCTAACACATATCCCTTTTCCCCAGGGGAGGTAGTGCTGGAGGTGACAAGGGATGAATTCTGCACTTCTGGCTGCCTTCCTTTGAGCGTGAACGAATTCAATGATAAGCTCGGTAATCATTTCCAGAAGGTGGTGTACCGCTTTTGGTGCTTCAAAGAGGGCGAGGAAAAAGTTGTTGCTCTCCCAAAGGAGGTATGCTACATCAATCGGTCCCTGAAGATCCGTCATCTTTATAGGAAGTTGCTCGTTTGTTTTTTGGATCGCGAAATGGGTGAAGTCGAGCACCACTTTGAGAAGTCCGTCTCGCACTGAAGGTTTAGTAAGCCTATAGACAACCGTAGGATCATCAGATATGATAGGTTCATTCCAAGGATATCTTCCTTTCTCGAAACGAACAGGTGCACCGAAAGCTGAGGGGAATATGCTTGTCCCAAAGTCCGTTCGAATCGCAGGAATATCAAAATCCTGAATTCCTCTCCGTGCGGTGAGACGAGAGAGTTCTCCATGGAGTAACTCCTCAAAGGAGGGAAGGTTTCCTTTGAGGAGTGGACTTTCCCCTGGAGATCCAATGTAAAATAATGGTCCCTGTTCGTCCCTTTCCCAGAGACGACAGAGTACTTCCTTTTTCTCGGCAACAGAGAGTTTCTCGGGAAACACGGAAAAAGATTCACCTCACTTAATGGCTCCTCTGGTGAGTCCTTCGACAATAGTACGCTGGAAAACAATAACAAGAACAACAACGGGGACAATCATCACTATGCTCAGCGCACTCATGAGGTCCCATGGTTTCCCATACGCTGTGGATTCTAACGCAACCTCCGTTAACCCCACGGTTAGGGTCTTGCTGCTTGCATCCACGCCAAACACCAGAGGGTAGAGAAGTTCATTCCAGCTCGTAATGAAGTTAATAACAAACATCGTTCCGATAGCTGGAAGGATAAGGGGTAGAGAAATTCGAAAGAGGATTCGTAAAAATCCCGCTCCATCGATGGCTGCAGCTTCTTCAATCTCTACCGGTACCTGTTTGATAAAAGTGATGAGAACCCAAATGGTGAACGGTGTAATGAGACTGGACATCGCAATGACCATCCCCTCGATAGTGTTCAGTAGGTTGACCTTGCCGTAGAGTTCGTAGAGAGGGATGACGGTCGTTATAGGAGGGAGTGCAATGCTCAAGAGGAAGAAGAGGAGGAGTAGGTTGCTCCCTCGGAAGCGAATACGTGCGAAGGCGTAAGCGGCAAAAAAGCTCAAGAATACAGAGAGCGCACTTGAGCAGAGAGCGAAAATTAGTGAATTTCTCAGATATGCGGAAAAGGGGATATTTCGCATCATGCGCGTGAAATTCTCAGTCGTGAAATACATAGGGAAATAAAGCGGAGGAATTGAGAAAAGTTTGTGTTTTGGAGTTACCGAGGAGATGAAAATCCAGTAGAAAGGAAAGAGGGTAACAAAAACATAGACAGCAAAGAGGAAGTAGGTTGCTACGAGGTTGTTTCGCCGTTCTTCAAAATCCATAGTCTTCAACTCCTCAAAGGAGGATTTCGAACTTCCGAGAAACCATAAGGAATGAAAGCCCTAAGATGCCAACAAGGAAAAAGAGAACAACACTTAAGGCAGAAGCATACCCAAAATTCATATGGGAGAACGTTTCCTGGTAAATTTTGTAGGACATGATGGCGGTGGAGAATCCGGGACCTCCTCCGGTCATCCCATATACGATGTCAAAGGTCGCCAAGTACCAAACGGTAAAGAAAAGGACTGTGGTCATAATGATGGGTGTAAGGAAAGGGATGGTAACGTATCGAAAACAGTGCCATGATGATGCTCCGTCAACGCGGGCTGCTTCATAGATTTCAGGGGGAATACTTTGCAAACCAGCCAGAAGGAGGATAGCCACAAAAGGGGTATTTTTCCATACGTTAGCAAGGACGATAGCCCAGCGAGCTCCCCATGGATGTACGAGCCAGGCAAAGCGCCATCCAGTGATTCGAGCTATAACGTCAGTAATAACGCCATACTCGCTGTCAAACATCCACCGGAATCCTAACGCTACGACAATCATCGGGATAGCCCAAGGGATGAGGTTGATAGTCCGTGCGAGGTATCGGAGGTGAAAGCGCTTGTTGAGGAGCAATGCTACCGAGAGCCCCAATACCGTTTGGAACGCGATGGATAAAAAGGTGAAGAAGATGGTAAAAAAGACACTTTCTTGGACGACCAAATCCGTGGTCATCCTTTGGAAGTTTTCAAACCCAGCATATTTATGGAGACCAATAATCGGGTTAACCTTAAAAAAGGAAAGGTAAATGGTGTATGCTACGGGATACAGAGAGGTGAATGACCGGAGCAAAAAGGCGGGGAGGATAAGCGCCAAAGCGTAATAGGCTCTTTTCTGGAAAACTTTTCGGGTTTTCATGGTTTATCTCCTTTCACCCGCCCCACCAGTGTGGGGCGGTACCTTTAGAAGTTCTCACTCGCCGAGTTCAGCCATCATCTTCTTTCCTCGTTCGATGGCTTCATCAAGAGTCATTTGCCCAACAAGGTACGCAGAGACCACATCGTCGATAATGTTTTGTGCTTCGGCAACTCTTGGATGGTATGGGCGAGGAGCAGGAACGTTGTTATCGCTGTACCACTTCATGTACTTGGCAAGGCCCTCATCTCCCAGCTCTGCCATAACGGAGTATCTTGGATTCATGAACCAGCTGTTGGCTCTGGCAAGTTTCGGAGCGATTTCTTTAGAGAGGATGAATTGGATGAATTTCTTCGCGCCTTCTTTGTTCTTCGCAAATTTTGGAATCTCCCAACCCCATCCTCCAGCCCAAGAAGCGTTGCTCGCGGGACCTTTTGGTGGGAGAGCAATTTCTGCCTTCCCCTCCCGGTACCACTCTGTGTTGTTTCTGGTAACGCTGTAGAAGTAAGGCCATTGGCGCATCATGGCCACACGGTCGTTCATGTAGTCCTCGTTAATCTGGTCATAATTCTTGTTGAGCGCTTCTTTAGGAAAGACTTGATGCTTGTAAATCATATCATGGATAAACTGTACCGCTGTTTTAAATCCCTCGTCGAAGGCAAAGGGGTTGCCCCCGGCTTGGATAGTAAGGTAAGCAACGTAGACGTAAAGGAGTGCGGGTTTGCTCAGAGCATCCTGAACACCTATTTTCCCCTGGGCTGTAAATTTCTTTCCTATTTCAACCATTTCTTCCCAAGTAGCGGGAGGCAAAAGGCCCATCTCGTCAAACCAATCTTTCCGGTAGAAGAAGTATCCGAATTCGAAGCTGTGCCGTACGCGGTATACCTTGCCATCGAGCCAATTCCAGACTTTCTCAGATTCCAACATACTTGGTGGAAAATCGTCGAAGAAATCTGGTGGGAGGACATCGTTGAGTGGTTCAAGCCAACCTGCACGGGCAAAGGCAGGAGAAGCTTCATCTGCGTTACTCACAACGTCATATGGGCTTTGGCCGGCTCGGTAGTACGTGGTGAGCTTTGTAAGAGCGTCGGTTCCCGAAGAAGGCATGGATTCGAGAATAACCTTGATGCCGGTTTGAGTTTCAAACTGCTCAATGAATGGTTGCAGTGCTTCGTGAGCAAAGCTCTGTATAGCAACGCGTATTTCTTCCCCCGAAGCTGCTGTGCCAAGAAAAGCGAGGGCGAAAATACCCCAAAGTATGAGGATCACCACACGTTTACCTTTCATGTCTTCACCCCCAGCCTCATAGTGAAGTTAAATTAAAACTAACAGGATTCTCGCACAACGAGTTGTGGTTCCAGGATTTTCGAAGAAACTCTCACCTCCCCACCGTCTATGAGCTTAAGCAGTGTTGTCACTGCTTCCTTGCAGAGTTCGTGTATAGGTTGGCGTATGGTTGTCAAGCGAGGGTGTGACAATCGAGACAACCAGATATCGTCAAAGCCAACGACTGAAACTTCGTGGGGTACTGCAACTCCTAATTCGCGTAAGCGTTCGATGGCACCGAGAGCCACGAGATCGTTTGCAGCAAAAATGGCATCAAAAGGTTTCCTTCGCTCATAGAGAAGGCTTACGGTGTTGTATCCACCCTGGAAGGAGAAGTCGCTTTCGATGACAATGTCGTGGTCGACATCTAATCCCTGTTCTTGCAGTTCGTCCATGTAGCCTTTTAGCCGGTCTTCGTACACACTAATATCCTTTCGGCCACCAATAAAGGCAATGCGTCGTCTCCCTTTCTGAACCAAGTAAGAAACGGCGATTCTCGCTCCCTGATAATGATTAGTCATGACGAAGGGGAGATTGGTTCCCCGAATGGTTCGATCAAGGAGAAGTACAGGAATATTGCGTTCAAAGGCGTCGAAGCGCTTTTCGCTTGTTGCAGGCACAAGCAAAATGCCCCGTACGCCGCTTCGGCCAAGATACGAAACGAATTGTCTCTCCAAATCAGCGCTGTTTTCGGTGTTACAAAGGAGGAGAAAATATCCGTATCGGAAAAGGAGGAGCTCAAGTGTTTTGGTCACACTCGAGAAGAAAGGATTTTCGATATCAGGAATGACAACACCAACAACTTTCAATTTGCTCCTCTGTTTCCGCACCGGTATGCCTTGAAAGCCTAAAGACTCTAAGGCTTGTCGTATACGTTCTTCGGTACGGGCAGAAAGGGAGCCTTTTCCATTAAGGAACTTCGAAACCGTAGAAATGCTCACGCCCGCTTTTTCCGCGATATCTTTTAGCCTAAACATCACAGGCTTTCCCAGAAAACATTATAGCAGGATCTCTGAAAAAGTGAAGAAATTTTTCGGAAAACTTTCTCTAAGAATTGTCCCGTAAGGAAGCAACGGTGGTCTTCCGTTTTCCAACTTTTTTGTTACAATGTATAAAGGAGGTGATCAGCCATGAAGCGCTTTGCAGTACTTGGTGTACTCCTTGTTACGGTTCTCTTGCTGGGTTCGGTGGCCCTTGCGGCAGAACCTTACGAGATTGCGGTGGTCGTGAAGATTGCCGGAATCCCTTGGTTTAACCGCATGGCCGAAGGTGTGGAGCAGGCAGCAAAAGAGTTGGGTGTGAACGCTTACCTCATTGGTCCGGCGACTGCTGACCCAGCACCTCAAGTCCAAATGGTGGAGGACCTTGTAACCCGAGGGGTGGACGCAATATGTGTTGTGCCCAATGATGCCAAGGCCCTTGCCCCGGTCTTCACCAAGGCGCGGGAGAAAGGTATTGTGGTTATTACGCATGAGTCGCCTTTTGAGACTGAGGCAATTGACTGGGACGTGGAAACTATCGACAGCGTCAAATACGGTCAGCAACCTATTGATGCTATCGTAGAGAAGCTTAAGGAAGCCGGTGAACTTGAGAAGTACACACCCGAGAATCCCGCTGGATTTGTCATGCTCGTTGGAAGTCTTACCGTGCCGCTCCACAACTTCTGGGCGGATGTTGCTCTTCAGTACGCTAAAGAGAAATACCCATTCTTGAAGGAACTCACCTCCCGTCTTCCTACCGCTGAGTCTGTTGAGGATTCCCGGGCAGCAGTTCTTGATCTCATCACCACCTACGGTGACCAGCTCAAGGCTGTTATTGGTTGGGGAAGCCTTGGTCCTATTGGTGCTGCTCAGGCCGTTGCCGAGAAAGGCATGGAGGATAAGATTATCGTCGTAGGTAGCGCTATTCCATCAACCGTTGCTCCCTACCTCAAGACTGGTGCGGTCGACTGGGCACAGCTTTGGGACCCAAAGGATGCTGGATACGCCATGGTCTACATTGCTAAGCAAATCCTTGATGGTGTGGAAATCAAAGAAGGTATGGAGATTCCTGGCCTTGGGCCTATCAAGGTCGAAGGTAAGGTTATTAGTGTGAACCAGATTAAGGTCATGCCTGATGCAGCAACCGCAGAAGCCCTCGGGTTCTGAGGGTACAAGCGCCGGGCGAGAGCCCGGCGCTTTTTTGAGGTGACCTCCGTGACCGAAGAGAAGGCGGTTCTCTCCCTTTCCCACATTACCAAACGGTATGGCGGTGTTGTTGCCCTTCAAGACGTTGACTTTTCTGTTCTTCGGGGAGAAGTTCACGGGCTTGTAGGGGAAAACGGTTCCGGGAAGAGCACGCTTGTGAAGATTGCTACAGGTGTTGTCCAGCCCGATGCAGGAGCGGAAATCTTTGTTGAGGGAAAACGCATTTTCCGCCTTACTCCTTACCTTGCCTTCCATCTGGGCATTCACGTGGTGCACCAGGACCTCTCGCTTTTTCCTAATCTCTCGGTGGCAGAGAATATCCTCGTCCACGAGTACATTGAGGAGCATCGACGATTCGTCTCCTGGCAGGACATGGAACGTCGGGCACGGGAGGTTCTTGGGCGCATTGGCGTTGACCTTGACCCTCGGATGGTTGTTGGGAGGCTTTCTTTCGCTGACCAGCAGCTTGTTGCCATATGTCGGGCAATAGCCAGCGAGGCGAAGCTCATCATCCTCGACGAACCTACTGCCTCTTTGACCTTTCGAGAGGTCCAACGTCTTTTTGGCTTCATTCGGGAGCTCAAAACTCAAGGTATCGCCTTTGTGTTTATCAGTCACAGGCTTGACGAGGTTCTGGAAATTAGTGATCGGGTAACGGTTCTCCGGGACGGAATGAAGGTCGGCACATTCCCGAAGGAGGAGCTCACCAAGGCTCGGCTTTCCTTCCTCATGACCGGGAAAGAGATTGTCACTCAATCTCGGGTGGTGCCTCTTGACAGTCCAGAAGAGGTTCTCCGTGTTGAGCACCTCACCCGAAAGGGTGAGTACGCCGACGTGAGCTTTAGCCTGCACCGAGGGGAAATCCTTGGCCTTATCGGTCCTCGTGGCTCTGGGAGGACGGAGGTAGCCCTGACCCTTTTCGGTCTCACCGCTCCGGACTCGGGGAAGATTATCCTTGGGGGGAGGGAAGTACGATTCCGTTCAAATCGTGATGCTATCCGACATGGCATTGGCTATGTCCCGGAGAACAGACTTCTCCAGGGGCTTGTCCTTGACCAACCGGTCTCGGATAACATCGCGGTGACGATTCTTGACAGTCTTGTGGAGCGTTTGGGGTTCCTCCATCCAGCGAAGAAGTTCTCGGTGGCGGAAAAGGCTGTTCTGGATTTCGGGATTAAAGTGCCTGCGGTGGATGCTCCGGTTCGTTCCCTCTCCGGGGGTAACCAGCAGAAGGTGGTCCTTTCCCGTTGGATTCTCACGGCTCCACGGATTCTCATCCTCGATACCCCAACCCATGGGGTTGATGTGGCGGCAAAGGAGAGTATCTACGAGATGATTCTCGCCCTTGCCCGCGACCGTGGTATCGGTATCCTCCTCATTTCTGATGAGGAACACGAAGTGCTCCAAGTATGCCATCGGATTCTTGTCATGAAAGAGGGGCGTATCATTCGGGAATATGTGCCTTCTGCGGTGACGGAGGAAGCACTTCGGAGAGAGATTGTCGGATAGGGGCGATTTACCTTGTTGCAGCGTGTTGTAGGGAAAACAGAAGTTTACCTTGTGGGTGTCCTTGTTGTGCTCTCAGCAGTTCTTTTCCTCCTCAACCCTAAATTCCTGACTGCTGAGAATCTCTTCGATGTTCTGCGGAATAATTCCTTTCTCGGGATTGTTGCCTTGGGGGAACTCGTCGTCCTCATTTCTGGAGGTATTGACGTTTCCTTCACCGCTGTTGCCACTGTCGCCCAGTACATCATGGGAGTCATTATCACACAGTACATGGTGGAGAGTGTTCTTCTGGCCTTTCTCATTCCTATACCAATTGGCATTGCTCTGGGGGCGTTCAATGCCTTCCTTGTGAACCGCACTCGAGTGCATCCGGTTATCATCACCATCTCCAGTCTCAACGTCTTCTATGGTTTCCTTATGGTGGTGAGTAAGGGCAAGTGGATTTACGGTTTTCCTGGACCTTTCCGGGATTTTGCTCGTCTCAAGGTGCTTACCTTGATTTCTGAGAAAGGTGTGGACTACGGGCTTTCTATCTTTACCGTGGTGTGGTTCCTCATCGCCTTTGCCACCTGGGTTATTCTCCGGTATCTCCCAATAGGTCGGAAAATTTATGCCCTTGGGGGAAATAGCGAGGCTGCCCGCCGGGCGGGTTTTGACATTTTCCGCATCCAGCTTTTCGTGTACTGTTACATTGGTTTCCTCGCGGGTCTTGCGGGGTTCGTTCACGCAGCGCTCAATCAGATGATTCAGCCGAATGCCATCGTGGGAAGGGAACTTGATGTCCTGGCGGCGGCAATCCTTGGGGGAGCGAGCGTTTTTGGTGGTGCGGGGTCTCCTCTTGGGGTAGTGCTTGGGGTGCTCTTCATCGCCTTCATTAAGAATGGCCTCATCCTGATGAAAGCTTCGGCATACTGGCACCAGGTCATTATGGGGTTCATTATTGTTCTGGCGGCTGCTTTGAGTGCTTACCAGCAGAACCTTGAGCGGAAGAGGAGAGGGCGAGCATGAGACGCGTACGAGGAAAGCGTGAAATACAATCCCTTATCTTGGTCGTTGTGGTGGCTTTTCTCATCGCTCTCCTTGGGGTGCTGACTCGGGGAAGGCTGCTTGGTGTCGATAGCCTCCAGTCTATCGCTTTCCAGCTCCCCCTCCTTGGTATTCTCACCCTTGCTCAGTTGACGCCAATGCTTACTGGAGGCATTGACCTCTCCATCATTGCCACGGCAAACCTCTGTGGGGTCATCGCAGCTATTGGCATGACCCGAGGTAACCTACCAGTTTTCTTGGCCATGGTTCTTGGTCTTGCCTTTGCCCTTCTTTTTGCAGTCCTCAAGGGATTTCTTATCGCCTGGATTTCTGTTCCCGCGATTATTGCTACTCTGGGACTTATGATTTTCATTCGGGGAGTCTCCCTGGTGCTTACGCGGGGTTACGTCATTGCCGGTTTTCCAGAAAGTTTCCTCTTTCTAGGCAATGGTACTCTTTTGGGTGTGCCGATGCCCTTTGTGGTCTTTTTCCTCTGCGCCCTTTTCCTCTATCTCCTCTTGACGCGTACTCGTTTTGGTACTTACGTGTACCTTCTTGGGTCGAATCCTACTGCGACGCTCTTTGCGGGAGTCGACAACGCCCTAGTGCTTTTTAAGACCTATCTCCTCTCGAGTTTTCTTGCTGGTGTTGCCGGGCTCGTCATGATTTCCCGCTTCAACGCAGCGCAGGCCGATTACGGGGAATCGTACCTTCTTCTGACCGTTCTTGCCTGTGTCCTTGGAGGTGTTGACCCAGCAGGTGGCTTTGGTCGTCTACCGGGTGTGGCAGTATCCATCATTGTTCTCCAGATCGTAGCTACAGGGTTCAACCTTCTTGGTCTGAGTTCGCATCTTGCCAGTGCTCTTTGGGGCCTCATTCTCCTTGGAGTTATTGCTGTTACTCGGATGATTGGTGGCGCAGAGACGTGATTTTCCTGCCGAGAAAGCCCACCCCTGAAGGGGTGGGGGTATCACGAGAAGTACTTTCGTATGCCCCGGACGATGAGCACCACAAGAATGGTGGCAACTATGACCTCTGGGATGCCGTGGGTAGCGGCTACACTTAAGGCGACCTTGCCAGGGAGGTAACCACGGAGAACGGCAAGACCAAGGACTCCTCCTGTGTTCGTCAAAGTCCCAGCTACCGCTGCGAAGCTGCTTTTTCGTGTTGCCTTGAAGATGAGCGCTGCCACAACGCCAATGAGAATCCTTGGAACGATGGCGATGAGGGGGTCACGGAGAAAAGGAACAGCAGTGGTGAGAAAGCTATAGAGTCCAAAGATGAGCCCCACAAGACCTCCGATTACAGGTCCTTCAAGGACGCCAGCAAGAATCGTAGGAATGTGCATGATGGTGGCTCTCCCTGCGGGCGTAGGCACAGGAACAAATCCAAGTCCTGTAGCACCGAGGACAATGGCACTTGCGGCAAGGAGAGCAGAGACGGTAATATCGCGGGTTTTCACAGACGTCACCTCCGTTCCAGTTCCCTTTTTGGGATACCAGACGAGCACAGCTTTCCGCTCTTCGTCCGGCCATATGTACCGGCTCCTCAAATTATACCATGAGTGTTCCGTTGGGGAAAGGATTCTGTGGTATAATGAGGTATCCTTAAGAAGGAGAAAACATGTCTGCTATTGTCGTTTCCGAGCTTCACAAGTTCTACGGCTCTTTGCACGCTGTACGGGGGATTAGCTTTACTGTCACGAAGGGAGAGGTTTTCGGCCTTCTTGGTCCTAATGGTGCTGGAAAGACGACCACCATCGAGACAATTATCGGTCTTCTCCGCCGCGATCGGGGAGAAGTCACCGTTCTTGGTGTTGACCCCGAGAAAGACCCTCTTTCTGTGAAGTCCCGCATCGGCATCCAACTGCAAACCGTGAACCTTTTCCCCCGTCTCACCGTCCTTGAGACGCTTAAGCTTTTCGCCTCCTTCTACACAAGGCACCGGTCTTTTGAAGAACTCTTGACTCTGGTGGGTCTCACTGAAAAGGCTCATGCTAGGGTAGAAAAGCTCAGTGGAGGGCAGCTCAAGCGCTTGAGCGTTGCCCTGGCTTTGGTGGGTGATGGAGAGATTCTCTTTCTTGATGAACCCACCTCAGGTCTTGATCCCCAGTCGAGGCGAGGTCTCTGGGAAACAATCGGTAAGCTCCGCAGCGAGGGGAAGACGGTTTTTCTCACCACTCATTACCTTGATGAGGCTGAACGACTTTGTGACCGGGTGGCAATCATTGACCAGGGTATCATCATCGCCCTTGGAAGACCCCGGGACCTTATCGCTGAGCACTTCCAGGAGAAAGCTATCGAAATCCCTCTGGCTGATTCGGGAGCCCTCTCTGTCTCTGACCTTCCTGGAGTTACACGGGTTCAAAAGGACGAGAGTATGCTCACCATTTACACCGCGGATCTCTCTCGGACCTTCGTTGCCCTGAGCACGCTTGCTGAAAGGGAGAACATTCCCCTTGGCAACGTGGTTGTTCGTGAGGCGACCCTCGAGGATGTCTTTTTGAAGCTGACCGGAAGGAGAATACGGGAATGAAGGTCTTTTTCCACTTTCTTGGTGCCCACTTTAAGAACACCATTCGTGACCGTATGGCTCTATTTTGGTTTCTCGCCTTTCCAATCCTTTTTGTGTTCCTCTTTGGGATTATCTTCGGGAACGTAGGGGCTTCTTGGAGCTTACGAGTGGGTGTTGTCACGGATACTGGACCCTCTTTTGCTCTTCCTGAGGGCATCACTGGTGTGACTTTCTTTACAGGACCGAAGGAGCGGGAGCTTGCTGCTCTTGAGAGAGGACAGCGGGATATCGTCCTCCTTCTTGAGAGCGGTGCAGTTGTTCTTGTGACCACACCCAGAGAGGTTGAGAAGGCACAGGTTTTTGCGAAGATGGTCGAGAACTTCTTCCTCAAGGAGGAACTTCGTCGTCGTGGTCTTGTCCCGTCTGTGAGGGTTGAGGTTGAAACCGTTGCTGCACCTCGATTCCGGCAAATTGACTACTTTCTCCCCGGAGTTTTAGCTATGGCACTCATGCAAGTGGGTCTTTTTGGCTGTCTTGACTTTGTGGAGCTCCGGGAGAAGAAGGTTACGCGTTATCTTGGTGCTATGCCCCTTCGTCGGGAGGTGATCCTCTGGAGCGAAATCACCATGCGGGTAGGCATTGCTCTCCTGCAAACTGCTGTTATCCTCTTTGCTGGGTGGGTGTTGTTCGATGTCCGGTTTTCTGGTGCCTATGTGGCTCTTTTGCTTTGGGTGCTCCTTGGATCTGCGACCTTTGTGAGCCTTGGGTACTTTCTAACGTCCTTTGCAAAGACGGTAGAGGGTGCTTCTGGTCTTATCCAAACGGTGCAGTTTCCTATGATGTTCCTCTCTGGAATTTTCTTCCCGCCTGAAGTTATGCCCGAGTCTTTCCGTTTTATCGTGCGCCTTTTCCCCCTCAGCTACCTTGGTGACGCTTTGCGAGCCGTTGCTGTGGGCATTCCTTCCCAATTCGGTCTTGCTACAGATTTTCTTGTGCTCCTCTTTTGGCTTGTTGGCACTTTCCTTCTTGCGAGAAAGTTTTTCCGATGGGAGTAAGTGATTTCAGCTGCCTTGTGTCTAAGACCCTAGATACTTCTCAAGGTCCTTTTACTTCTCTCAGGCAGCGTAAAGCAGCAAACAAGATAAGGTTCTCAGCGGTAGGAGTGACAGCGAAGGTATGGCAAGAAACGCCTTGAGGGATGTTTACATCTTTTCCTCAAGTGTTTCTACTACCCTGAACATACCAAAGCCTTGGCTATTGCGTTCTCCAAGTCCTGCGTCGTATGCAAGGGCAAGAAGTCTTGCGTCACCCTCCATACGGAATCTCCCTTCGTATCCCCGGACGTTTGTCCCTTGAACGGTAACGAGTTTGGAGCGCCATTCCCCCACGGGTTCGAAGAAGATATGCTCTTCGCTGACGTCGGCGATACCGAAAGCTCGTGCTTTCCGTAAGAGGTTTTTGCGTACAAGGACAGAAAAGCGAGGGTCTTCGGGAGAAAGGAAAACCTTGTGGAGTTTCGTGTCTTTTCTTGTCCCCGTTGAAGTTACAAGGGGTGACATCGTCTCACAGAGCAACTGCCCGGCAAACATTGGTGGAGCTTCAATTTCAACCTTCTCTGCGTAGAGGAATACTTTGTCAAGGGTTACTCTCCCTGACTTGAGGAGAGCTAAAGCAAGTGCCTCGACAAAAGGTGAGAGGGGTGATGCCACCCACCAAAGTATTGGTGGAGAGACAAAAAGGCCCTGTAATGTGCTTCTGACTCTGGTTGGAAAGAGTTTTGAAAAGACGAAGAACTTATATCGGTGGTGGTCCTTTGCAAACCCCTGTTCGTGGAGAAAGGTTCCTATTTCAGGATTTTCACCAGTCACTGCAGCGTAGAGGAAACCATGGAGGTAATGTTGGTAATTCCAGGGGAGGAGAAGGCTTTTTTCTGCCCAAAGTGTTATCCGAAGACGCATTGCATCACCTACGCTTACAGCCTTTCCTTGTCAAGGAGGCTGAGGATACCGCAATTCCTTCTTGAGTTCGCGCTCCAGTCGGTTTCTTGGAGACGTTCTGTCGAACCAACAAGGAAAGAGTACAAGCGTTTGAGGAGCTTAATCATGCCTGCCTCGACGCCTCACGTACGGTGTAGTGCATATATGCTCCTTTAAGTTTATCACAAAAAGTGCTTTTGTTCGTTTGGAAGCTTGCCCAAGGACAAAATTTCCCTTTCAATCCCACTATGGTGCGATTGGAACTGGGAGGTGTTTTGGCTTGCCGATATCGAGCGAGCGTCTTTCAATCCCACTATGGTGCGATTGGAACAGCGATCCCACCATCTTCGATGATCTCCGAAAGGAGCCTTTCAATCCCACTATGGTGCGATTGGAACCGGAATGCTCCTGTGCGTACGTTA
>JANXBI010000007.1 GCA_025060675.1 Candidatus Caldatribacterium sp. | reverse complement strand
GGACCCTGGGCCAAGAGATGGAGAAGCGGTAGGCTTGCACCCCAAGCTCTGCCATGAGGGCCACATCTTCTGCGAAACGGTGGTAGTGGTCGCAGGCCACATCCCCGGTGGTCCCATCGAGGATCTTCCCTGGGGTGTGGGCAAAACGGTCCCAGATGCTCTCTCCCTTGCCATCCTCGTTCCAAGCTCCCTCAATCTGGTAGGCAGCGGTGGCCACACCAAAGAGGAAATCGTCTGGGAAGAGACCAAGGTATCCCATATCGTGTATCCTCCTTCCACTTCAGGGTTGTCGCCGGTTTCTTCTAAAAGGATGAGAACACTCCAAAAGGGAGGTGTACCATCATGCCACCGGTCGTTGTTGTCGAGCAACCGAACCGGCTTCGCATTCGTGTTCAGATTGGAGAGAACCCCGATAACGGGCGACCTCTCACCCGTGCTCTCTCCTTCCGGGTAAAAGAAGGTGCTTCATACCAAGACATTTACGACGTTGCCCTTGCTCTTTCGGGGCTTCTCGCCTATCCAGTATTCGACATCTCTCTCACCGAGAACAAGGTTCTGACCGAGTAAGGAGGTGTAGCCGCGATGAGTAAAGTCCTTGTTATGACCTTTCGGAACGAAGAAGGACAGGTGTTCCGGATTCGGCTCCGTTACCCCCGGGAAAACCTCCACTCTGACGATGTGGCGCAGGTCATGGACCTCATTCTTGCGCGGAATGTCTTTGCCACCTCAGGCGGGGACCTTGTTGAGAAAGTCGGTGCCCAACTTGTCGAAACAAGCGCTACCGCCCTGTAGTAGAAAGAGGGGCCGCATGGCCCCTCTTTCAGGCTTGAATTTCCTCAAACTCCAATGCCGTTTTCTCATTCATCTCCTTGAGAATTCGGGTATTTTCCTCACCTCTGTCGGGAAGCGCAAGATAGTACGATTCTTCCCCCCGCACCTTGTAGAGGCGGATGTTTGCCCCAAGGTCCTTTGCCTTTTCGAAGGCCTCATTAGATGATCCACACACAAGAACCCGGCCTCCCGCTTTTGCAGCAAGGTCCTTGAGGTCCTTCATTTGCCACCCCTTCAATGTCTCCACCTCCTCCCCTCTATTGTACCGCTTTCTTAGCGGAGTGTAGCGACGACGTCTTCGGGGAGGACCTTCCGGACGATGGCAGCAAGGTCAATGAGGCCGTTAGAGGCACAGAGTGAGCGACTCACGTAGCTCCACGGCTTCCCCGAGAGCTCCTGAATCGTTCCACCAGCTTCTTCCACAAGGCATACTCCTGCAGCAACGTCGTAAAAGGAGATACCAAGCTGCAGGTATCCTTCACATCGTCCACAAGCCACGTATGCAAGCCCCAAAGCGGCGCTACCAAAGGAGCGCAGTGCTTGACACTCCCCAAGGAGGTACCCGTAAATAGGGGCCATGACTTCGAAGCGCCGCTTGGTGTGGGGAAAGCCAGTGATGAAAATCGCTTCGTGGAGCGCTCGTACTTGGGAAACTCGGATCGGTGTCCCGTTACAGAACGCTCCTTTCCCTCGGAGTGCCCAGAAGAGTTCCCGAAGGGCTGGGGCATACAGTACTCCGAGGATCGGTTGACCGTCGGAGAAGTACGCAATGGAGACGGTGTAGAAGGGAAGGCCGTGGACATAGTTGCTTGTGCCATCTATGGGGTCAATGACCCAGGTGTGGGAGAAGTCTCTCAACGGTTCGCCACTTTCCTCCCCCCAGATAGCATCTTCTGGGAAGGCCTCGTGAAGTGCCCTGGCGATTTGCCGCTGTGCCTCCTTATCCACTTCGGTTACCACGTCGATAGGACTTGATTTTGCCTCCACGTGTCCAGGGTTGTGGGTGCGAGAGAGGATGAATTGCCCAACGTCCTGGGCTATGCTTTTCGCGATCTCCAAACGTTTCTCGAGCACCGAACCACTTCCTTTCATGCTCCAAGGTATGTTCCCATGGAGCGAGCAATGTCAAGCAGGGGTGAATCTAGAGGAACGGTTTTCAAGCAGGCGATAGCTTCTTCAATCCGTGCGGGAACGATATCCTGTCCTCGCACAGCCGGGAAGTACCCGAAAGCATTCTGCGCTACAAGGTCAACCGCTTTTGCCCCGAGACGAGTGGCCAAAACTCGGTCGAAAGCGGTGGGTGAACCACCTCGCTGGAGGTGTCCAAGGATGACCACTCGAGTTTCAAGGCCTGTTTTCTCCTCAATTGCCCGTCCCACGACGTGGCTCACTCCCCCAAGGCGAATCTGATCGTGGCTTTCCCGCACGATGCGTTGCACCACCATGTCTCCCCCAAGAGGTCTTGCGCCTTCTGCTACAACGACGATACTGAAGCGTTTCCCCTTTTCTCGACGCTCGAGGATGAAGTTGCATACTCCCTCCATGTGAAAGGGAATCTCTGGGATGAGGATGACATCGCCCCCTCCAGCAATACCCCCATGGAGAGCAATCCACCCCGCGTACCGGCCCATAACTTCGACCACCATAACCCGATGATGGGATTGGGCTGTGGTGTGGAGCCGATCGATGGCCTCCGTCACCACGTGTACTGCTGAGTCGAATCCGAAAGTGATGTCAGTGGCGTTCAAATCGTTATCAATGGTCTTTGGGACACCTACCACTGGAACACCAAGTCGGACAAGCTCTGAGGCGATATGGAATGTTCCATCGCCACCGATAGCGATGAGGGCAGAAAGTTGAAGCTTTTCAAAGTTCTCAAGGAGGTCCTTCGAACGATCTTCGAAGACCACTTCATCTTTCCGGCGGACTGGGTACCGAAAGGGGTTTGCCCGGTTTGAGGCACCAAGGATGGTGCCCCCAAGAGGAAGGATGCCAGAGACATCGTTGTAGGCAAGGTTCCGGTACCGTCCTTCCACAAGCCCTTCAAAGCCATCGAGAATGCCCACGACTTCGTAGTCGTAGGTGAGGATTGCCCGTTTCACCACTGCGTGGATGACCGCGTTGATTCCAGGGCAATCCCCACCACCACTTAGAACACCAATACGTCGTTTCATAGCTTCACCTCCGCACAAGGGCTACAGCCCGCACGAAGCTTGAGTCGATTCCTCGGGCCTTGTACGGGAAAGCAATGAGGAAGAAGGGGTTCTCCTGGACGTCTCTGAGGTTTGCCAAACCCTCAAGAAGGAGGATATCAGCCCCAAGGAGGATTTCATGGAGTTTTCGCGTGGCTTCCACATCCTTGCCAAGGCGCACGAGGTTATCGATACCAAGCATTTTGACACCTCTTTCTCGCATCCAAGAGGCTGCCTCTGGGGTGAAACAGGGGAGGAGCGCTCTGTTGTTCGTCTCTTGAACACGAGCAATATTCGTATCATCAAGGTTTCGGGCGATGATGATGTCCCCTTGGGCAACCTTCCCCTCAAGCTGCAAGGCAAGCATTTTTGGGGTAATGCAACGGTCTTCAGGAACCTCGTATACGTCGAAGAACCAAGCTCTTCCAAGAAAGGCTGAGAGGGGAAAATCGACAAGGTCCTTCCCTCTCTCAAAGAAGTGCAATGGCCCTTCGAGATGGGTTCCCACATGGGTATGGGTGGAGATAAGGTATTTCGTCGTTCCATCGTGGAGGAGGGCATGGGTGGTGACAAAGGGCCGCTCTTCTGTCCCTGGTGGAATAACGTCCATGGAGAGATCGACAAGGGAATACGCATCAAGGGGTAGCATGGATTCACTTCCTTTCAGGCTCATCCGTTGGAAAAGTTCCTCCTGTATTTTACAATATCTCCAAGAAGGGCGCACGGTGGGAGGTATTTTATGCTTTTTGCAACCTTCTGCCACATTCCCAAAGTGGGTGAAAAGACTGAGCGGCGTATCTGGGAAAGTGGCATATGGAACTGGGAAGACGCCCTTATAAGTCCCTTCTTCGAGCGTTCCTTCCCAAAAGCCTTCGTCTCTCAGGTTCGTTCTTTCCTTGAAAAGTCTCAGCGACGTCTGGAGCGGGAGGATGCCCATTTCTTCGCAGAACACCTTCCTGGGAGAGAAGTCTGGCGTCTCTTTCCAGAATTTCGCCACACTGCAGTTTTCCTCGACATTGAAACAACTGGTTGTAACCCCTTTGATGATTACGTCACTGCCATTACCCTCTTTGATGGGCACCGTATAAAGACCTTTGTCCATGGTGTGAACCTCAGAGAATTCCTCCCTGAGGTCATGCGTTACCGAGTCATCATCACCTTCAACGGAAAGTGTTTTGACCTTCCTTTCTTGGAGCGAAGCCTTGGTGTTCGCCTCCCCCATGTTCACCTCGACCTCTGTTATATTCTGAGAAGCCTGGGTTTGAGTGGTGGTCTAAAAGCCTGCGAGAAGGCTTTAGGTATGCATCGGGGGAAGCTTGAGGGGGTCGACGGATACACGGCGGTGCTGCTTTGGCGGAAGTACCAGGATGGGTGTCCTGAAGCTTTGGAAACGCTTCTTGCTTACAACGTCACCGATACGGTGAACTTGGAACGCCTCATGGTCTTTGCTTACAACGAGAAAGTCCGTAGGCTTTCTGCTCCATGCGCGCCTCTTCCTGAGCCTCGGAAGAAAATCCTTGTGCCGTACCAAGTTCACGAGGAAATTCTCGATGAGGTCTTTCATGAGCGTTTGCGTTTCCTCTCGCGAAAGGGGGAGGTCTTTTGACGGAGTTTATCGAAGCCCTCGTCCGGGGAAACATTACCGACCCGTCTTTCTTCCTTGGGATGCACAAAGAAGGAGATAGCCTCGTTGTTCGCGTCTTTCGTCCCTTTGCTGAGCGGGTGCGGGTACTCTCTCGTGAGGGTGATGCTTGCTTTGAAGCAGAAAGGGTACACCCTGAGGGGGTTTTCGTTGCCCGCCTAGGGATGGGGGATGTTTTCCCCTACCTTCTGGAGGTGGTTGAAGGAGGAAACGCTTTGGTTCTTCCCGACCCTTACAGTTTTCCACCTTTGCTCACTGATTTTGACCTCCATCTCTTCAACGAGGGAACACACGCCCGGGCGTATGAAAAGCTTGGTGCTCACCTGGTTGAGGTCCAGGGCTTTTTGGGGGTACACTTTGCTGTTTGGGCTCCGAATGCTCTTCGAGTGAGTGTAGTTGGGGATTTCAATCGGTGGGATGGGCGGGTACACGTCCTCCGTCCCCGAGGGAGTTCAGGAGTTTTTGAGCTTTTCATCCCAGGGATTGGGGAGGGAGAAAAGTACAAGTTTGAGATAAAGACGAAGGAAGGGCATCTCCTCCTTAAGGCAGACCCATACGCTTTTTACTCCGAAGTCCGTCCAAAAACCGCCTCTGTGGTTTTTGACCTTTCTGGGTTTTCCTGGCAGGATGAGGAGTGGATGGAACGTCGTCGCAAGATGGATCTCCTCTCGTCTCCGATGAACATTTACGAGGTGCATCTTGGTTCTTGGAAACGCAAGCCCGACGGGTCGTTTCTGAACTATCGGGAACTCGCCGAAGAACTCGTTGCGTACGTTAAAGACATGGGATATACCCATGTGGAGCTCCTTCCAGTGGCCGAGCATCCTTTTGACGGTTCCTGGGGGTACCATGTCACCGGGTACTTCTCTCCTACAAGCCGTTTTGGGAATCCTAAGGATTTCATGGCGTTTGTGGACCTTTTCCACCGCAATGGCATTGGGGTGATTCTCGACTGGGTCATTGCCCACTTCCCGAAAGACGCCCACGCCCTTGGACGGTTTGATGGTACTGCCCTCTATGAGCACCTTGACCCCAGAAAAGGTGAACATCCCCACTGGGGGAGCTACATTTTCAACTACGGTCGCTGTGAAGTACGGAGTTTCCTCCTCTCAAACGCTTTCTTCTGGTTTGAGAGGTTCCACATTGATGCTCTGCGGGTGGATGCGGTGGCCTCTATGCTCTACCTTGACTATGGCCGCAAGGAGGGGGAGTGGATCCCAAATCGCTTTGGAGGGAAAGAGAACCTTGAAGCCATCGATTTCTTGCGCTTCCTCCATGAGCGGGTCTATACCGCTTTCCCTGGAATTGCCACCATTGCTGAGGAGTCTACTGCCTGGCCAGGGGTGACACTTCCTCCCTACCTCGGAGGGTTGGGATTCCTCTTGAAGTGGAACATGGGTTGGATGAACGACGTGCTCCTTTACATGAGTAAGGACCCCATATACCGGAAGTACCATCACACAAACCTTACCTTCCCTATCTGGTACGCCTTTTCCGAGAATTTCATTCTCCCCCTTTCTCACGATGAGGTGGTCCATGGGAAACGGAGCCTTCTTGAGAAGATGCCGGGAGACGACTGGCAGAAATTCGCTAACCTCCGGCTCCTTTTTGGGCTCATGTTCGGGTACCCAGGAAAAAAACTCCTCTTCATGGGAGGAGAGTTTGGGCAGCGTCGGGAGTGGAATCACGATACGGAACTTGATTGGTTCCTTCTTGCCTTTGAACCACACCGCAAGCTCCATCGTTACGTCCGAGACCTTAATCACCTGTACCTTCGGGAAAAGGCGCTGTGGGAATTGGACTGTCGCCATGAAGGCTTTGAGTGGATTGATTGTAACGATGCGGAGAACTCGGTTATTGCCTTTATTCGGAAGAGTAAAGATCCAGGGGATTTTCTCGTCTTTGTCCTAAACTTTACTCCAGTACCCCGCTTCGGGTATCGAGTGGGTGTTCCCCGAGAAGGTTTCTACGAGGAAATCCTCAACAGTGACTCGGAGTATTACTTTGGGAGTAACTTGGGGAATTTCGGAGGGGTCAAAGCCGAAAACATTCCCTTCCACGGTCGGCCCTTTTCCCTTTCCCTTGTCCTTCCGCCTCTTTCATGCTCCATTTTCAAATGGCGGGGCGTATAAGGGGGCATAGAAAGCGGCCACTCGGCAAGCTTCATACATGCTCTCGAAACGGGCGATGCCCTTTCCAGCGATGTCAAAGGCTGTCCCATGGTCTGGGGACGTACGGATAAAAGGGAGCCCTAATGTTACGCTCACCGTTCGGTAGAAATCAAGGCACTTTGTGGCAATGTGTCCTTGGTCATGGTATAAGGAAATGACAGCATCAAACCTCCCTTGAAAGGCGAAAAAGAAAACCGAGTCCGCTGGATAGGGACCAGTAACGTCGTACCCTTCCCTTTGCAGAGCTACTACAGCTGGACGAATTTCCTCTTCCTCTTCCCTTCCCAAAAGCCCTCCTTCTCCTGCATGGGGATTGAGTGCTGCTATGGCAACGTGAGGGTTGCGTACCCCCAAGGCTTCAAGGTACGTGAAGACAAGCTTTGTAAAATGTATGAGCGGTTCCTTTTGCACTCGTGCTACCGCTTCTTTGAGGGGGACATGCCTTGTGAAGAAGAAGACCCGTAGATGCCCCACCTGGAACATGGTTAGGGCTTCTTTTGCTTTGGTGAGGGCTTCAAGAATTTCCGTGTGACCAATGTACGGAATGGAAGCAGCATGGAGCGCTTCCTTGTTCACTGGAGCAGTCACCAGGGCATCGGCAAACCCAGAGAGGAGCACCTCAACCGCTTTCTCTACGTAGGCGAAACTTGCTCTCCCAGCCATTGCTGAGACCTTTCCCCAGAGGAAGGTGTCCATGTCGACATTGGCAAGGTCAAGGAGAAACGGTCCTTGACCTTCCAAGGGGAAACGAGCCTCTTTCCAGGGAATGGTGACTCCAAGAATGCGTTCTGCTTCGGCAAGGACACGCCCATCGCCGATGACGAGGGCTTCAGCTGCAAGGTCGAAGTGCTTAAGCATTCCTACGATAATCTCAGGACCAACTCCTGCTGGGTCTCCCATGGTGATGGCAAGCACTGGATGTTTCACCCTCTCTCCCTCCTCCATGCCACAAGCCTTCGTACGCCTTCGGCGACGTCTTCCCTCTTGCGGCAAATAGATATCCGCACAAAACCCTCGCCGCTTTCTCCGAAAGTGTCCCCGGGTGCAAGCGCAACACCCTTTTCCTGGAGGAAAGTCTTACAGAACTCTAAAGAGGGCATGCCGAATTCCCGCACATCCACCCAGATGTAGTATCCTCCCTGGGGCTCAAAGAAGGTGAATCCCCCTTCCCGGAGGATTCTGGAAGCGATTTCCACGTTTTCCCGGTAGTAGTCAACCATTTTCTGAATTTCCTCATCAGGGAGGTCAAGGGCGATTTCTGCGGCTTTTTGGGAAAGATGTGACGTGCAAGCGATGAGGTATTCGGCAACCTTTGCGAAATGAGGAGCAAGCTTTTCGGGAACTACCATGTATCCCACTCGCCAACCAGTAAGGGCGTAGGTCTTCGAGAAGGAGAAAATGGTGACCAGACGTTCTGGATTGACAAACTGGAAAAGCCCAAGGTGCTTCCCTTTGTAAACGTACTTCTCATATGCTTCATCGGAGACGACCAGAAGATCGTACTCTTCGGCGAGGCGGCCAATTTCCTCAAGCACATCACCTGGGAAAACCACGCCAAGGGGATTTGAGGGTGAGTTGACGAGGATTGCCCGAGTTTTTGAGGTTATGGAGCGGCGGATTTCCTGGAAATCAGGAAGGTAGTTGTTCTCCGGCCGCAAATGGTAGTGAACTGTCCTCCCTCCACAGAGGAGCACCTGGCAGAAGTGGTTCGTGAACCCTGGATCAGGAACCAGCACCTCGTCCCCAGGCTCAAGGATTGTCCGAAACACTGTAACCGTCCCAAAGAGAGATCCCGGCAGAACAATGACCGCGTCAAGTGAAACGTTCCAATGCTTTTCCCTTCTGAGTTTTTCCACAATCTTTGCTCGCAAGCTCGGAATACCCACCGTGGGAGTGTAACGAATTTCTCCTTGGAAGAAGAAGTCTTTGAGTTTTTCGAGGATTGCCCGAGGAGTGGGAAAATGGGGTTCACCCATCTCAAGACGTATGGCTTGAGGCATAGCAAGGGCCATGCCCATGAGTTCTCGAATGCCAGAGCGGGGAAGGTCGAGGATGCAATCGGGGACGCAAAACATCGAGATTCCTCCTTGTTTTTGCCGTATTATATCCTTTGCCTCTTGCCAATGGGAAGATGTATCGGGTAGAAAGAAGAGTATGACGGTAACAATGTCCCACATGGTGCAGGAATTCTTGCGGAATATCGGAGAGCTTGCCCTGCTCTTCCTTGGGGTTGCTTTCGCCTTAGAGTGGGTTCTCCTCTTTTTCCCCGAGCGGCGTATTGAAACCATCCTTCTGCGGCGGCGATTCCCCTTTGTGAGCAGCCTCCTTGGTGGGGCCTTTGGAGCACTTACCCCACTTTGCTCCTACTCAAGTGTCCCCTTGGCCATCGTCTTTCTCCGTCTGGGCATTCCTTTCGAGGCAATTGCGTCTTTCCTTCTTGTTTCCCCTCTTTTGAATCCTATTCTTGCTTCCTTTCTCGTTACCCTCTTTGGATGGCAGAAGGCTCTCTTTTACGTCGTTCTCGTCTTCTCCCAGACGGTTCTTCTTGGGTATCTTCTCGCTCGAGTTTCGAAAGCTTTCTGGGTCCATGAAGGCTACACCTTGTCCCTCCCTGTGGGGAACGCATCAAACACGGTGAATACCCTTTGGGAGGAGGTAAAACGCATTCTCTCTGGTGTGGGAAATTTGGCAAAGAGTATTCTTCCCTTCCTTGCTTTGGGGAGCGCCCTGGGGGTTCTCGTAGAGTTTCTCCTCCCCCAGGACATCCTTTTTCGTCTGTTCTCACCACAGGACCCTTCTGGGATTTTCTGGGTGTCGCTCCTTGGGATTCCTCTCTACCTCCGGGGAGAGCTTGTTCTCCCTCTGGGAAAAGCACTCCTTGACAAGGGCATGAACCCTGGAATCATTGTGGCGTTTTTGGTGAGCGGGGCAGGAGGGGTGAGCATTCCAGAGCTTGCCCTTTTACTCTCCGCTTTCCGATGGCGCTTTGTCCTTGTTTTCGCCCTCCTCATCTTCCTCCTCGCCATAGAGATGGGGTTTGTGTTCTTCCTTTTGGGGGGTGTTAAGCCGTGATGGCACTGCGCTACGACACAGGGCTAGGATTTACACCATGCTCATTCCCATCCCAAAAGCTCGGTTTTTTGGATTTTCCAGAGACCTCCGATTTTTCGAAGGTGAATCCGTAAATGGTCAGTAGCAGAGTATGTTTCCCCTTCGTACGTCTGTGTCCATATTTCGTCTATCTCAATGACAGCACTGTTGGCATCGGAAACGTTGGCAAAGGTAAGGCTGACAAACTCGTCCTCCTCAATTGTTCCGACCATAATCTCGTTGAGGAGAAAGGTTCGGAGTTCATCGAGGGTGGTGAGGGTGACCGATGAACCAGTGGTGGTGTCAAGGTATGTGTACGGGAGAGTATAGAATGGGAGGACTGCGTCGACACTGTTCGACTCAAGAGCTGCTGCAAGGTCTTGGAAAAACGTGGTCAGTTCTCCTCGCATGGTCTCAAGAGTCTCTGGGGGGATAGCAATGGGGTTTTCCATCGAGCAACCGACAACGATGGCGGCCACAAGGAGAGAGAGAACCAGTGTAATACCGTACTGCTTCATGGTGTTTCCTCCTTTTTTTCGGGTTCTTCACTAAAGAACCCTTCTTCGATAGCGAAGACCACGAGTTTCACGCGGTCCTCGAAACCGAGTTTGTTCAGAATACTGCTCACGTAGTTTTTCACCGTCTTTTCGCATAAGCCCAGCTTTTGGGCGATGGTTCCATTGTCCTTTCCCTGAACAAGGAGCCGTAACACCTCCTTTTCTCTTCCCGTAAGGGATTCGAGGATTCGTTCTGTCTGTCTTTGGGTCTTTGGCACTTGAATGCCTCGAGCAAGGTGAGGAATCACCTCTGTTCCAATGACGAGGTCCCCCTGAAAGGCTGCCTTAATGTCATTGACAATGCTTGAGAAAGGGGAACTTTTAAGGATATATCCCTGTACCCCGAGGGAGAGCGCCTCAAGGAACGATTCTCGCGAGGCGTCCATAGTAAGAACAAGGATGTGGAGTCTCGGGACCTTTTGCCGGAGAGCCCTGACGATGCCAAAGCCGCTCATGCCGGGTAAATGCAAATCTACGATGGCAAGGTCGAAGGATCCACCAGGAATCTCCTGGAGCGCTTCTTCTCCGTCCTGGTATATTGCGCAGCTTCCAAGTTTTTTCTCTTCAATGAGGGCTTTAAGACCCTCGGCGAAGAGAAGGTGATCATCCACAATAGCGATACGGAGAGGTCTCTCTTTTTTACCAACCATAGACTGGTACCATCACCCCAATGGTGATTCCCCCTTTCTTGCCTCGGTACACCCGGAGTCTCCCTCCTCCTTCAATGACTTTCTCTTGGAGGTTTTGGGTATGCCACATGATGAAGGGGAAGTCTTGGGCTTCTGCACCATCACCTTGGAAAAGGAGATATGCCCCGTTTCCATAAATTCCCATTTTGACTTTTACCCTTTTTTCCTTGCTCCACTGGAAAATGGCCTCCTCACCTTCTTTAGCGATTTCAAGAAAGAGTTTTCTTGTTCTCATTGGGAAAGCAAAATCTCTGGTAGTGGTACGGAGTACAGCGAATCCTCGACTTTCAAGACACTCTCTGAGGTTTTCCCGAAAGCCAGAGTGTTTGTGAATATCCTCGTGGAGTTCCTGGAGCAGAATATGCACATAGAGAGTGCTTTGCTTGAGGCCAGTGTCGATGGTATCAAGGAGTTTGTGAGATTCCCTATCCTTAGGGGAGCAAGAAGTAAGGTGTTCTCGGAGAGCAGCGGCAAAAAGCGAGAGCCCTGCGATTTGCTGGGCAATGCCCCGATGGAGTTCCTGAACCTTTGCCAGAATTTTTTCTCGATAGTGGCGTGTGCTTTCTTCCGTAACGGAAAAGCACCGCTCAAGCATCGTACCCCAAAAGGAGAGCATGGTTTTAAGGCAGTTCTTGCGTTCTCTTGTCAGCGGTCTTTTCGTGCATATTACGAGTACTCCTAAGGTGCTTCTCCAACCCGGGACTGGAATTATAGTGCACCGAGGGAAGGGGCTGTCGGTTTCCGTTGCGACAATTTTCTTCTCTTTCCAGGCTTCTTTGAGGAGAGAGGGAAGGGCTTGCAGATGGTTTTCGAGGGAACTCTTGGACACCCTCTTTTCAGCAAGAAGGAGAGGGCTTTCGTGGAGGGATGGGATAAAAAGCATGCCGGAGGGTGCACGAACACAACGAAGAGCACAGGCAAGGAATTCCCGGGCAAGGTCGCGTCCACTCCCTAAAGGGTCAAAGGGAGAAGGCTGAGTAGTGGTCCTCTTTGGCGTTCTGCGTTTTGCTCTCTCCTGCACGGGTATCCTCCTTGACTCAGTCTGCCGGAATAGGAGTGCGTGAGAGGTTCAAGAAAGTTCAAAAGCGCAAACGGCTCTAACACTGTACTCTTTATATCCCAGGACAGGAATAGGAAATCTTTCCTATTCCTATCCTATCCCGGTTTTCCTTGGGAGAGAATCCCATGGAGAGGTTCTAGATTTCCCTTGTCCTGTAGGATTTTGGCTCTTTCGTCCCGGTCTGACCCAGTAGAGAATACAACTACCAAATTTGAAGGAGGTCAAGCACATGAAGGTAGGGATTTTAGTCATCGCGTTTTTGGTTGCTCTCTTTGTCGGTTTCGGTGTGGCGTATGCTAGCAATAACCAAGGTGGGTCACCGAGAGGAAGTACTATCGATAATAGCGCTGATTCCAACAGTATCCCAGTCACTCTGGGGGACACCATGGTCCTTGTAGTCGGCCCCTCGGTAGGTCAGTACAATTGCCTCTCTGTGACGCAGAGCCAAACTGCAACGCAGACCGCTACCGGGACGAGTACGCAAAGCGCAACAAGTACTGGGGGTTCTACTACCGCAGGTGGCCCTGCTGGGAACCTGAGTCTTGTGGGGAATGTGGCATTGGGTCTTCAGGCGAACCTCCAGATAGGCACAAACATTAATACGTCGGATATGTATACTGAGACGGCCGTTGGAAGTTTCAACAGGATTTCAAGGGTGAAAGGTGGAAAAGGCAGGTAATTCCGTTTTGGGGACCTGGGATATCCCAGGTCCCTTCTCCTTTGAAAGGGGGTTGTTCCATGAGTAAAATACGGTGGATTATAGGTTTACTCCTTGCTTGCATGCTTCTTGCCTCTCTTAGTGTAGCCTTTGCCCTTGGAGAAAGTAGGGTAGGGAGGATTCAAGGCGAAGGGAACGTGAGCCTTCCGCTTCCTGGAAGGCTCTCAAGGGGTAGTATCCTGCCTTTGCTGGGGTCTCCTGGAAGTGTAAGCACCTTCGACCGGCCTGTGGATGTTACAAGTAATGCTCAAGCACCGTCAAACACTCAGGCAGGAGTGAACACTCCTTCAGGAATTCCCATAAACCTTGGACTCAGTCTCAACCTCTTTGGTATTTCCATTGATGGTCAGGAAATCCTTCAGGGCAATACGCTAACAAGCACCCAGCTTGTGCTCCTTTCCCAGAGTGCTGCGGCGGACCTCGTGGCCCTCAACATTGCTACCATTGTCCAGAATACCTTTCAAATTGGCATAAACGTGAATTTTTCTCCGATGATTACGGTAGTTTTTGCAGATAATTCTTGGACTGTGGTGACTGAGCCTCCATCTGCTCCTTCTGAAGGTGAGAGCGAGGGAAGCACATGAAAAGCTTTGTTTTTCTCTGTGCTCTGTCTCTCGCCCTTTCGGGCATCGTAGTTACCGGTTGTGAAAATGGAGGGACTGTTTTGAAGGTTTCTGAGAGTGTACGAGAAGAAACCGTGTCCACTGAAGTAGTCACAAGCTCCTGGAGCCAAAATGCTTCTGCGTCGGGTGTTGTTGTGGTTGTTTGTGTCAACGAAGCGTGTGAGGTTTACCACGAAGAGGAAGTCTACCAAGTGGAGGGAAGGTTATGAAAAAGATTGTTCTTTGTGGAAGCGTAGTGGCGATTATTCTCTTCCTTTTTGCCGGATGTTCTCAAGGCCCTGGGGTAAAGGTCCCCCTTGAGATTCGGGGAGTAGTTGTCAATCCGGAGGGTACGTGTTACCTCGACTTTGAGCCGAATCCGGCTATCTCTGAAGGGCTGCCCCTGCCAAACGCGACGGTCACCATTATTGGAGACCAGGGAAGCCGTGTTACGACTACAACGGATGGTCAGGGAGTGTTTTCCTTTTGGGGTTACGCTGGAGAAGCTTATGTCCTTTACGCAGCAAAGGACGCTATCCGTGTGAAGCGGGGTGTTGCGCCGCTTACGGTTTCTCAGGACGTCGGCGAAGCGAATTCCTTTACCACTGCTCAGGTTATCATTTGGGAAGTGGCTAATGAGCTCTATCCGGGAGCTTTGGCCATTAAGGATATTCCTACCATCGATCCTGGGGAAGAACTCCCAGAAAAGGTGCGAGCAGCTCTTGCGGAATGCCAGGATGCCCAGAAAGACGCTGAGGTCAGGGCGTTTGCGGAACGTATTGTCAACGTTCTCTTTGGTGCCCCTGGAGTGGTTGATGTTCCTGAAGGTGACACGACTCCCTCAGAAACACCTACTCCAACACCAGGAGAAACGCCTACTCCTACACCTACCGTTCCGTCTCCCCCACCATGTCCAGGCTGCTCAGGTTGTCCAACCTGCCCCTCGCCTCTTGTGCCACCTTTCTCTCCCTGCCCTGGTTGTCCAAGGTGACGGGGTGTGGATAACAACTTGATGGTGTAGAGCTTCTCAAAAGGAGGAGCTCTGCATCTTTTTCTCCTCCCCTTCTTGCGGGTAGGAAATATTTC